>JAYWAQ010000791.1:0-2751 GCA_043782305.1 Burkholderiales bacterium | reverse complement strand
CCGAGGCCCGCAAATGAAATTCGCATTACTTGCAGTGATCGTGCTTGCCGCCTCCCTAGGCCAGGTCATGCTCAAGCTCGCCGTGGGCGGGCGTGACGCGCAAAGCCATGGAGCGCGGTCTTATATCGATTTGCTATTCAATGGTTTTTTCTGGGGAGGCGTTGCGTTGTACGCATTTACTTCCATCGCATGGCTATGGGCGTTGAAGACTTATCCGCTCTCGCGCGCATACCCTGTGCTTGCCCTGACATTCGCCATTGTGCCGATATCTGCAGTAATTTTTTTCGGTGAACATCTCGGCGCTCGCGATTACTGCGGGATTGCGCTTATCCTGGTCGGTGTCACTCTTATCGCTTCTCCACTTTGATCACTATGCAACGTTTTTCAATTAAGCGACTGTCGTCGGCGAGCATGTTTCGTGTTGCGGCGATTCTCGTCACGATCCTCATTGCTGTACTTTGCAAACGGTTGCTGCTCAGTGCATTTACTTCGGGTGACGATGGATACACGGCATTCGCCGCAATCGCGCCGGGCGGTGTGTGGGCTTCTGCCGTCGAGATGGCCAAATTCCAGGGGCGGTTCTACCAACTCGTGTTGTACCCGCTCGCAATGTTGCCATTTGTTGGTGAAAGTATCGTCGTTGCGAACTTGTTTAAAATATACACATTTTTGATGGTGCTTGGCGGGTTCTGGTGTCTGTGCCGCGAGTTGATCGGGCGTGCTGCTGCTCTCGTTTGTCTGGCGCTGTTTGTTTGTCTTTTTGACACTGTTGGCGGCTCATACAACCCATTTCATGGCCTGCCACTTTGGTTCGGTCTCGGCTGTGCGCTATTGATGTTCAGTCTGGGTTTGTTGCTTCGAAGTTTCCGAAAGCAAACGTCACCAAATCTGTCTTATTTCGTATTCTTTCTGGCGCTGCTTTCCTACGAAATACTACTGCTGTACGTTCCGCTGTTCATGCTTTTCCAACTGTACAACGGGGAGCCGAACTCGCCGCGCGTCAACAAGCAGGAGATTTTCAGAGTACTGCTGCGATGTCGCGTTCTTTTCTATTACGTTGCCGCGTACCTGGTGTTCTACGCGGGATACAAGCACTTTTTTCCGGGTAGCTACTCGGGAGTTGACGGGTTGACGTTAGCACCAGCAAACGAAATGCTCAGACCGGTTCTTAATTTTTCGCTGCGTTCGCTGTATTTTCGATTAGGTCAATCTGGGCAGCAGGCGTTTTCACCGTCCGGGCTAGTTTTTGCAATCACAGGCGTTGCGGCAGTGTTTTGTGCGTGGGGCGCAGCGCTAAGATCAAATGCCGACCAAGCACGACTGTCTGTCGCTGCCCAGCGCATCACGGCAAACGGTATTTTCACTTTGGTGGTACTGGCCTACGTTTTTGTACCCAACGTGCTGTTCGGTTTTACGCTTCGCTATCGAATATGGGCGGGTGACGGGGTTGAGTTTTATTTGGGAAGTTTCTTCTCCGCCTTCGCATTCATATTGCTGTTGTACTTTTGCATTTCGCGGATGATGTCCTATCCAACCGATCTCGTAGTCCGCTACCTTGGCGCGATGACTTTGGCCTTCTTATTAGGTAGTTTCGTTTACAGCAACACCAAGAATTCCGAAAATTTCTTTGGACAAAGCAGAACTATGTCGATGCGATGGCCGGTCGCAGATTGGGCGTCTGACCGTTTGCGGGAGGCATCGATGTCGCGGCAGCTCCCATCGGGGACATCGCAGTGGGTAATTTGTGGTGATGGTTTCTCCCACAATCGCGAACTTCCCACTTATTTCCGAAACCCCGACATGATTGCCGATGTTGAGGTTTACTGGTCGCGCTACTTCAGTCGCAGCATTGGTCGCGATGTCAAATACGTCAATAAACGTGATGCGTCGGCACTTTGCACCGCAGAATTGTTCATGTCTTATGAAAAAAGAATCGCCTCGCTGACCATTTCGGGAGAGCGACATTCCAAATTCTTTGAAGACTAAGTCACCAGGAGATGCCTCCAGGTTTCGCCGGGGGGCGGTTCTTGCAATAGTCTGGGCCGCCGCTTTTGATGCGCA
Organism: Burkholderiales bacterium; assembly: GCA_043782305.1. GTDB lineage: Bacteria > Pseudomonadota > Gammaproteobacteria > Burkholderiales > Casimicrobiaceae > Casimicrobium. Next base: position 690 of record JAYWAQ010000791.1, on the reverse strand, counting down.
CCAGAGAAGGCGCGCAGGGCGACTATGATGCCTGCTCGACCACGTGAAGTGCGTCCTCACGCGGTCTGGTTCCACTCGTGGCAAGACTGCCTTTTCAGGGGTACGTCATCCGGCGCAGCGAGCCCGTCAGTACGATGATCGTCGGTGCGCCGTCCCTGCGAGCAAAAGTTCGTTGATTCAAGGTGATTGTTATCATTGAAATTTACTGCTAGCAAGCTGCTGGAAAAATTTCGACGCTGTGCATGTAGTCGTATGCACGCCGTCAGCTCATCGAATTGACATCCCAGGTTATCGCGTGACTAGTGCGGTTGCCTGACATGTTCGCCGAGGGGACGATGAAAGAATAGTCCACTTGGTCAGTACGCCTAAATGTCTGGAAGCCACGGTCGCAATTTGCAAACGAGCTCAGGTTGCGGGCGATTTCGGCATGAGCCCAAAATCTGGAAGCTGGGATTGAATGTTTCAAGAAGTTCAACCGATCTGCATAGTACTTGCGCTACACGGAAAAGCGCTTGATTGTGCCGCGCGCGAAGTTGTGGCTGCGGTCACACAGGTCCGACCTTTACAGCGACTAAATGAGGTACTTCATGTTTGAGCAACAGAAAATTTACGTTGCAGGTCATCGAGGGATGGTGGGAAGCGCGATAGTCAGACGGTTGAATGCGTTAGGGCAAACGAATCTCGTAACAC
>JAYWAQ010000790.1:0-2751 GCA_043782305.1 Burkholderiales bacterium | reverse complement strand
GCGTGATCGGAGCCAGTGCCCGTGCTCGCGCACGTATCGAAGCCGCGCTCTCTATGGCTCCGCGCACGGCGTCCGTCGCGCCGGTTCATAATCGCGTGACCGGCGGCAATTTCATTGTTGCCAAGCCGATCGGTGTGGTCGACGGCGTGGATATGAAATACAGCGGTGAGGTGCGCCGCATCGACGCGCAGGCGATCAACGATTGCCTGAAAGACGGCGATATTGTGTTGATGTCGACGCTCGGCTATTCGACCTCGGGCGACACGTTCAACCTGACCGTGGAAGAGGTTGCGACGCAGACCGCTATCGCCCTCAAAGCGTCCAAACTCATCTTTTTGCTCGACACACCGGGAGTGCTGGAGGCGGATGGTTCGGTCATGTCGACGCTCTATACGCGTGAGGCATCCGCCATCGCGAGCAAAGCACCGCAGGCGTCCGATGTTCAGTTCTTCTTGTCCGCAGCTGTGCGGGCCTGCCAGAAGGGCGTGGCGCGGGCGCATTTGATCGGGCGTAAGTCCGATGGAGCGATCCTGCAGGAATTGTTCACGCGCGACGGCATCGGCACCATGATTTCGGTCGACAGTCTCGACAACTTGCGTCCGGCGAAAATTGACGACGTGGGAGCCTTGCTCTCGATCATAGAACCGCTTGAGAGGCAAGGCGTTCTGGTTGCACGTCCGCGCGCGTTGATCGAGCGCGAGGTGGAGCGTTTTTATCTTGCCGAACACGATGGGCAGATCATTGGTTGCGCTGCGCTGTATCCCTTCCCGGAAGCCGGTAAGGCCGAGTTGGCCTGCCTCGCTGTGAATCCGGACTACCGCCGCGAAGGTTATGGCGAACGGCTCATGAAAGCCATTGAGAAAGCAGCGAAAGAGCAGGGCATCAACACGCTGTTCGTGCTCACGACGCGCACAGCTGCATGGTTCCTGGAGCGCGGATTCACACCCGCGACGGTCACTGATCTACCCGAGAAGAAGCAGGCGCTCTATAACTTTGAGCGGGCTTCGCAGGTCTACGTCAAGCAAATCTAATCCCCTCTCCCGCAGTGCGCAAAGTGTGGACGCGCAAGTTTGCGCGAGGGTTAGGGCGAGGGCGATAAAAGTCGCTCTTCCAATTCATCAAGGAGCAACACAAATGGCACGTATGGTTCAATGTATCAAACTCGGCAAAGAGGCTGAAGGCCTCGATTTCGCGCCTTACCCCGGCGATCTCGGCAAGCGCATTTATGAGAATGTCAGCAAGGAGGCGTGGGCCGGGTGGCTCAAGCACCAGACCATGCTCATCAACGAAAATCGTCTGGGCCTGGCCGATCCTAAAGCGCGCAAATATCTGGCCGAGCAGATGGACAAATATTTCTTCACCGGCGGTGGCGAAACCGCGAGCGGTTACGTTCCGCCAGCAGCCTGAGCCACACTATGGATGCGATCTCGCGCTTCCCCGTGCCTGAGTTGGCCGACATTCCAGCAGACCTTCGTACGCGCATGCTCGAAGTGCAGCAGAAGGCCGGCTTCATCCCGAATGTTTTCCTCACGCTGGCGCATCGACCCGATGAATGTCGCGCCTTCTTCGCCTATCACGACGCGCTGATGCTGAAAGACACGCCAGCGCTAAACAAAGCCGAGCGCGAGATGATTGTGGTGACCACAAGTGGTGCGAACGACTGCGTTTATTGCGTCGTGGCGCACGGTGCAATTCTGCGCATTTATACAAAGAATCCGCGCATCGCCGATCAGGTGGCGATCAATCATCGCAAAGCCGAGATCACCGACAAGCAGCGCGCCATGCTCGACTTTGCGTTGAAGGTCTGCCTGCGTTCCAACGAAATCGACGAAGCAGATTTCGTTGTGCTCCGCGCATTCGGATTTACCGAGGACGACATCTGGGACATCGGCTCCATCACCGCATTTTTCGGGATGAGCAATCGCCTCGCCAACATGTCAAGCATGCGACCGAATGATGAGTTTTATTTGATGGGGCGAGTGCCCAAAGTCAAAAGTTAGGCACGCGTGGGCATCTTGTGCCCACCGGTCGACTGCGACGAGACGGAGCGAACTAGAACGCGCCCTTGCCTATGATGAACTCTTCAAGTTCACGGCGCATTTTGGCCATCGCCATCTTGTGATCGACGTCCATTTTCATCATCGTCATGCTGTGGTCGGCTTCCATTTTCATGATCGCCATTTCCATATCCATGACCTTCTTCTTGTCCGCCATAGGCATCTTTGCAACCATAGGCCGCACGTTAACCATGTACTCGCGAGACCACTGATCGCTACCATAGAGCGCGTCGTTGTACGCTGAGGCGGGGGCCGCAGCGCCGAAGGAGGTGGCGAGAGCGAGTGAAGCGAGGGCGAGTTTGATACTTTTCATGTTGGGTCTCCATGTCCTTGAATGAGAGTGCTGGAGCCCGGACACGGCTGACAACACGTTGGCAACGGTTGCGAATCACACAGAGAGCGAACGCACAGCTTGCTTACATATGTCCGCGCATGCGTTGCAAACTTACGGACGGAACATTTCGCTTGAATAACGATTCCGTAACGGCGCCGTATCGCCGTCGCTCGCGACGTCCGTGCTCGCAATACGGGATGTGAACCACGTTTAGATTTTTCGTCGGAGCAACGCGGGATTCCGACCCATCAAAAACGGCTTGAACGTCACGTTTTTCTTATTTGGGGAACTGAACGCGCCAGCCCTTGACGAGAGCGGATTTTGCAATTGCTATGCACGCGCTCCCGGTTGCGGACTACC
>JAYWAQ010000789.1:0-2752 GCA_043782305.1 Burkholderiales bacterium | reverse complement strand
TTGGGTGACGATGCTCGTGCGGCGATGTTGAAAGACCTCGGAGAATTGCAAGGCAAGCTCGCCGCGATGCAAGGCGAATCGCCACTGATTCTGCCTGCGGTGGACGCGCAGGCCGTCGCCTCTGTAGTCGCAGACTGGACCGGTATTCCTGTCGGTCGCATGGTCAAAAACGAGGTTGAGGCAATCCTCAAAATCGCGGACACCTTGAACCAACGCGTTATCGGCCAACGTCACGGCCTTGACATGATTGCCAAGCGCATCCAGACCAGCCGCGCCAAGCTCGATAACCCGAACAAGCCGATTGGTGTGTTCATGCTGGTTGGCCCGTCCGGCGTCGGCAAAACCGAAACCGCGCTCACCCTGGCCGAACAGCTGTACGGCGGCGAGCAAAACATGATCACCATCAACATGAGCGAGTTTCAGGAGGCGCACACCGTCTCCACACTCAAAGGCGCGCCACCAGGCTATATCGGCTACGGCGAAGGCGGCGTGTTGACCGAAGCCGTGCGGCGCAAACCCTATAGTGTGGTTCTGCTTGATGAAGTCGAAAAAGCGCATCCGGACGTGCACGAAATTTTCTTTCAAGTGTTTGACAAAGGGCAAATGGAAGACGGCGAAGGCCGCATGATTGACTTCAAAAACTGCGTGATTATTCTCACCAGTAACGTCGGTTCAGAGCTCATCATGAGCATGACGCGCGACCCGGAGTTGATGCCACAACCCGAGGACATCGCCAAGGCATTACGCGAACCATTGCTGAAGGTTTTCCCAGCGGCGCTGCTCGGTCGTATTCAGACGGTGCCGTACTTCCCGCTTTCCGACGAAATGCTGGGCAACATCATTCGCCTGCAGCTCGGTCGTATCAAGAAACGCATTGCCGAAAATCACAAGGCCGCGTTTACGTATAGCGAAGAGGTCGTCTCAACCATCGCATCGCGCTGCACGGAGATCGAGAGCGGTGGTCGCATGATCGATGCGATTTTGACCAACACGATATTGCCGAAGCTTTCGGAGGAATATCTGCGTCGCACAATGGACGGCAAGCCGCTAAAAACAATAGCAATCGGTGTCGCTAATGGGGACTTTGAATACGTCTTTGAGTAAGTCATCTGGCGACGGTGAGTCCCGAGTGACGTCGACTTTCAAAAGCAGATTCACTCAGAGAGGAAATTGATCATGGCAAAAGATATCACCGCAGCAGAAGGTGGAAATATCGTCACCTGGTTGAAAACCAAGGTGAACTCGAAGATTGATCGCGGCGAATGTTGGGATGCGGCAGAAGCGGCGATCAAAACCGTAGGCGCAAGTCGACCCGGCACGGCACTCTACGTTTGGGGACGCATTGTGTCCCCGTCAAGCTTGCAGCTGGGTGACGTCATTCAGTTCAGCGGATTTACGGTGCGCATTGAAGAAGATGACGGAAGCTGGCAGGAGCTCACGTTCGGCATTCCGCGTCATACGTCAATCGTTTCCTACCTCAACACCGATGGATCCGTTGATGTCTTGCATCAAAACTACGACAACGTGCGTACTGTTCAGTCGCTTGAGTGGGTCTATCTCAAGCGCGGCACCTACGGAACCAAAAAGGTGACGGTAAAGGGTGGCACGGTGACATGCTATCGTCCGGTGAAGTAAAGCACTGATTGGGCTGTGAGGCGCTACTTTGACAACGTCACGGTTAGTGTTTCGCTGCCTTCCTGTGTGCTCTGATTGATAGGTAAACTGCAAGCATCAAAGGATGCGGTCGACTACTTTCACCGTAGCCGTGATCGCGTGCAAAGTCGAGTGACTTCTGCGGCCTGGACGAGTCACCGACCCGCAGCCCCTCATTTAATTTAGTCTTAATTGCCATGACATCTAAAGCGCTAACTAAACAAACGGGCAGCTTACCCGCACCTCATTTGCGTGAATCAGAACTGGCACACGCCGTATTTCATAATCCCGACAGCATGTCGGCGCGTCTGGCGCTGGCCGATTTCCTGATCGAACAAGATCGTGACCGCGATGCGTCGGTAGTCTTGCGCAATGCGCTGGTTGCGTTTCCGGATCATTGCCTGATGATGCTCAAACTGGGTGAAATCCTGCATCAGTATCCGGCATTTCAGGAGGAGGCGATTGAGCTCCTAAAGCGGGTCATCTCGGTAAACGCGAAAATTTTTGCGGCCTACAAGCCCCTCGCGTGGACATTATCTAGTTGCGGGCAGCCTGATGAAGCGATCGCCACGCTGCGAGCGTGGTGTGCTGTCGCTCCGGCAGATCCGGTGGCGGCCCATTTGTTGGCTGCATATGCTGGCGAAGCCATTCCGGATCGGGCGTCGGACGCGTTTGTGACGCAGACGTTCGACAAGGCCGCGGGGCACTTCGATAGCTTCCTTCGGGATACGTTGAAGTACTGCGCTCCGGAGTCTCTGGGCAAACAACTTGGCTGGCTGCTCCCGGCGTCGGCTGAAGCGTCGCTCGATGTACTGGACATGGGCTGCGGCACTGGGCTCTCGGCTCCGGTGCTGCGGCCCTGGGCGCGCCACTTGACCGGCGTTGATCTGTCTACCGGGATGCTGGCGAAGGCACGCGAAGCAGGTGGCTATGACACGCTGGAAGCAGCCGAACTGACTGCGTATCTGGATCAGATGAGTGCAGACGGCACACAGTTCGATCTTTTGTTCGCCGCCGATACGTTCGTTTATTTTGGTCGGCTCGACGCCGTAATGAACAAAGCCTTTGCGGTGCTGCGCGCAGGCGGTTGCGTCGCGTT
>JAYWAQ010000788.1:0-2754 GCA_043782305.1 Burkholderiales bacterium | reverse complement strand
CGCCGGAAAATCAATATGGTTGACAAATTCGACCACCTCGTTTTCTATGCGCGGTGGCGGGAGCGAAACGAGTTCGAAATTATTGACTGGGCTCGGGAGTTTGAAAAAATTCACCAGTTCCGGTGCTTTAGCTGCATTCGCTGCGGCCCAGTCGCTCTCCCCGGCGACCAATCCCATTCGATAAGCCCAAAAATAGCTTGCCCAGGGCAAGCCGTTGCGGATGACAGACATGCGGCTGGCATCGTACTCGCCGCCGTCGACGGTCTTGCGGCGAACGGGTGCTTGAAACGAGTAGTCCTCGCGCGCCTGAAGGTACTGCGTCCCTATCGGCGGCGACCCCCCAAAGTAATTGCAAGCGTAGTAGTCGTCGTCCGCCGATTGACCCGGTGGCGACTTGCTCCATCTTGGCTGCCCGCTGACAATCTGACCAACCGATGGCTCGGCTGGAAACGCAACCCCTGTGGAGCTGCAAACACCGTCCCGGTATCCGAGAAACATGAAACCTGCAGCGGGGTTTTGTCCATCGAAACCAAACGCGACTAACCTACCAATCGGATACAGCCCATCAGGAATCGTGGGCGGAGGGTCGAGCCCCCCACCAATGACTCGTGAGATCGTGGCGTACTTCCGGGTAACGAGGTAGGGCACCGTGTTCCGCAAACGCTCGTAGGTTTTGTCGTCCGCAGCGACAATTGCCTGCTGGTAAAACGGCCCTAAATTGCTGAGCGGAAAGTTAGTGATGCTGGCTTCACCCGCGCTCGCGTAGGGCACGGAAGCCAAGGCGGCGGCCACGGTCACTGCGATCAACGTCACGCCTTTTACGGCGTTCGCTGCGCAGCTCTCTAGCCCGGATACAAGGAACTTCGGGGGCAGGGTGTGAAGAAACATGGCCACTTTCGCTTTACAAAAAAATACGAGGCGAAAAAGGGGAAGCACAGCGCTTGCCTATCGCAATTGCTTCAGTGCATTATGACATTCGCATCGACTGCGGCAAAGTTTGATGACGAATCAATAGCAACCATAGCCAACGGCTCAAAGGCGACAACTTCCCCCTAATCGTGTGGGACTTGAAGACGGAGCTGCGCGTTCAAAATCATGCTGTCGGCACTGCTACATCTTTTGGCTGAACCGACCATTTCATAAGGGCTGAAGCGCCAAATCAGCATTTGTCGATAAATGACAAATCGAAGCCGTATCCTCACTTCAGCCGTGGTTCTGTAGAAAAGCTGATAGTGGTCACGCTCAACTCTGACGTCGCTCCTCGGTCCGGGAGCTCACCGAGGCCGCAAAGATCGAGGCGTCAAGGTAGCGCATGAGTCTGGCCATGTCCACCGCGCGAGACCGGTTGGTGTTTTTCTCATGAGAATCGTCGCTGCACAATTGAAAACGCCCGCAAAAGCGGGCGTTTCCGGCGTAAGCCCTACGAAACTGTTATTTCTTGCGGAAATCGTCGTGGCAGGCTTTGCAGGTGCCGCCGACTACGCCGAACTGCTTTTTGAAGCCTTCGGCGTCGCCCGCCGCAGCAACTGCTGCGAGTTTGTCGGCTTCTACACTAAGCTTGGTCGCAAGCTCTTTGAACTTGGCGTTGTTGCTCCAGACTGCGGGCAGCGCCTCGGTGTTACCGACCGCTTCCGTGCCGGGAACGAAGCTGTCATATGGAAGCTTGGCCATGGTGGCGACGAGTGCCGTGGCTTTGGTGGCTTCTTCCTTGTTGAACGGCTTCTCGCCCTTGGCGACAGCGCCCAATGGCCCGAAATACCAGCCCATCAGCGTGAAAGCAGCCTTACGCTGCTTGACGAACGCCTCCGGCTTGGGCTGCGCGAGCGCGGACGTTGCAACGGCGATGGCCGCAGTCGCAATGGCGATTTTGGTGAAATTTTTCATATGTACTCCTGGAAAAAACAACGATGGAAAAACGGGAACAAAACGATCAAGGACGAACTACTGCTTGAATAACGCGGGCCAGTTCACCGCGATGACCACAGCGGCGATGGCGATAGACAGAACGACGAAACCGAGCGGTATTGAGGCTTTTCGAGCGCTCCGTGCTTCAGCGGCGAGAGAAGGAGGCAGCTCCTTGCGGCCGGTAAACATGGCGCGAACGATGCCTTCCTTTTTCACGAAAACATGAAACAGCACAGCCGCAATGTGCACGCCGACCAAGATCAGTAGCAAATCGCCGATCATGCGGTGACGACCCATCAGCGTGATCGAGGTTTCGTCCGATACGTAGCGGGCGAGCGGCCCAGTGGTGGCGATCTCGTCATTGCTGAAAAGGCCAAGCCCGGCCTGCACACCGAGCAGCAAGAGCAGCACCACGACCATCCAGCCACCGACCGGGTTGTGGCCGATCACATGTTGATGCGTTTTGCCGAGCAGGCCTTTGGCGAATTTGAAGCCGTGCGCTGGTCCGGATAAAAATGACGTGTAGCGCGCATATTCGCCGCCGACGAAGCCCCAGAGCAAACGGAATATGACGAGCGCGAGGATCGCGTAGCCGCTTCGCATGTGCCAGACGATCCATTCGCCGCCGACCTTGCCGCTGGCGACCGAAATTGCGAACAACGTCACCAGCGACCAGTGAAAACAGCGCACGAAAGCGTCCCAGACGGGCGCGGAAATCAGGTCAGTCGCAGGTTTTGTCATGCTGACGCCTCTTCAAATGCCAAACGTAAATCACTCAGATGGTTATGCAGTTGAACTAGTTCCGCGGCTGGAATACGATCAAACGCGCGCTGCAAATGCCGCATATGC
>JAYWAQ010000787.1:0-2757 GCA_043782305.1 Burkholderiales bacterium | reverse complement strand
ACGTGCTCGTGGATGCGGCAGCTTGCGAGGCGTTCGGCGTTACGCGCCACGATGACGTGGCCGATGGTCGCTGCGGCGAAGCCTTCGCCGCCCCTCATGGCGCGAAACCACGGCCCGTGCAAAAACCACGCGAGTGCGGGGCTCGTGATCTCAAGCACGCGGTCGCACACGCGCCACTGTGCGCGCCGCAGTGCCAAGGGCAAGAGCGGTAGCGCGCACAGACTCACAGGCAGCACCCAGAGTACTTTGAGCGCCTGAATCAATGCGGCGATGACGGGAACAGCGGCAATACGCCAAATGACTGATGACATGGGTGCAAAGTTAACGTAGATTGCGGCCTTGATAGAGATAGACATTACCTCCGGGAAGCTTCGCATGCCACTTCGATTTTCAGTTTCCAATACGTCGATGGTCGCCGTTGCCGCGATTGCGCTCGTCGTTTCAATGGCCACGCCCGCGTTTGTATCGGCAGGAACACTGGTCGCGCAAATCAAGGATCGCATCGGCAACCCGGTGCCCAACGCCGTGATTTACGCGATTCCCGTGGGTGTGGCTGCACCCGCTGTGTCGCCCAATGCTACGGGGATTGTTGAGCAGCAGATGTTCAAGTTTGAGCCTTTTGTGTCGGTGGTGCAGACCGGCACGCGCATGCGCTTTCCGAACAAGGATCGCACGGAACATCACCTGAAAGTGTTGTCCGGTCCGAGCGCATTTGAGTTCAAGGTCTATACCCGAAAAGAGCCAGAGCCGACGCTCGTGGACAAGTCGGGCCTGTTGACGCTGCAGTGTTTGATTCACGACTGGATGAGTGCGCACATCTACGTCGTGGACAGCCCGTGGTTTGGCAAGACCGGGCGCACCGGCTCGGTCGTGGTTGAAGGCGTGCCAGCGGGCGATTACGACGTGTACGTCACGCATCCGAGCGTGCTGATTCCTGGTCAGATTACGCCACCGGTGCCGCGTCGCGTCAAGATGGACGCCAACAACGTGCAGGTGATCGAAGCGAAACTTGAACTGGTGCCGAAGGCCGAACCGACGAAGCGTTATCCGCCGACGCACTACGAATAAGCAGGACAGTCTGCGAGTCCGTAACAATACGGCGTATGAGTAGTAGCGATCAGTTTGATCTTTTTGGCGATCCGATTCCTGCGCCGAACCTGGGCGACGCCAGGCTGGGCGAGAAAAAAAGTAGCAAGGCCACGCGCATTGAGCCCGCCGCAGTAGACCGTGCCATTGCCGACGTTGCCGCACGCTTGTCTGCTCGCGTGCATCTGGGCACATCGTCGTGGAGTTTCCCCGGTTGGGCCAATCTGGTTTATGCGTCATCGTACCCGGACACCGCGCTGGCGAGGCAGGGCTTATCTGCATACGCGGCGCATCCGCTGCTGCGAACCGTTGGCATTGATCGCACGTTTTATGCCCCGATTGGCGAGCAAGACTTTCGAAAGTACGCGACGCAGGCGAGAGCGGTGTCGCCCGCATTTCGCTTTCTGGTCAAAGCGCCGATGTTGTTCACGGGGCCGCGACTGCGCAGCGACGTCGGGCGCTGGACAGACAACGAGGCGTTTCTGAACGCGGGTCTTGCTACTGCACAATTTGTGTTGCCAGCGACGCGGGGGCTCGCTGAAATGTGTGGGCCGCTCGTGTTTCAGTTTCCGCCGTTGGGGCCGCGCTTTATACGTTCGCCTGCGCGGTTTGCCGATGCTTTGGCGGAATTTTTACTGGCGTTGCCAGTGCCATCGGGCGCTGCGTTTTATGCTGTGGAAGTGCGCGATCCCGAATTGCTGACCGATGATTATCTGGCGGCGCTTTGTGCGGGACGTGCGACTCATTGCATCGCCATTCATGCACGCATGCCATCAGCGCTTGAACAGGCGCGTTACTGGAGAGAGTCAGGAAGAACGCCGCTCGTGATTCGCTGGAGTTTGCATTCAGGTTTCAAATATGAAGAGGCAAAAGAGCGTTATGCCCCGTTTAATGCTCTCGTCGATGAAGATCCCGAAGGTCGCGCGCAGATAGCGCAACTCGTGAAGGAAGCCGCAGACGGCGAGCAGGATGCTTACGTGATTGTCAACAATAAAGCCGAGGGTTCAGCACCCCTCACTATCCGCAAGCTTGCAGACCTGATTGACGAATACGGGGAAACGATAGTGATCCGGGGCTGACCGCTAGAATCGCCGCAACAATGATGACGGGGAATTTGCATGTTTAGTCGGTTCATGCCTACGGAAGGCCGCTTTTTTGAGCTGTTCAATTTGCATGCGCATGAAATCGTTGAAGGCGGCAAGGAGCTGGTCGCGTTGATGAACGCGCTCGGCGAAGGTGCGACTGATTTGCGTGATCACGCCAATGCGATTGATGCCATCGAAAAGCGTGGCGACAACTACACGCGGGAAACCATTCAGCTCCTGCACAAAACCTTCATCACGCCGCTGGATCGCGAAGAGATTCATCGGCTCATCTCGAACATGGACGACGTGCTGGATCTGATGCAGGACGCCGCGGAGTCGGTGTCACTGTATGACATCAAGGCGGTTCCACCTGAGGCGAAGCAGCTCGCCGAATTGTGTTTGCAATGTTGTGAGCGTGTGAAATCGGCTGTAGTGCTCCTTTCCAACATGGAAAACGCGGCGACCATTCTGAAAATCTGCGAAGAAATAGATCGCCTCGAATCAGACGCTGATCGCGTGATGAGGAGCGCAATTTCGAAGCTCTTCCGCACCGAACGTGACGCCATCCAGCTGATCAAGATGAAGG
>JAYWAQ010000786.1:0-2762 GCA_043782305.1 Burkholderiales bacterium | reverse complement strand
CTTTCGCAAAAACAACATGTTTGCCACAGTGAAATCCGATGCAGTCCATTTGTCACGGAACGGTCATTGAAGCAGCGCGTAAGTGTGAAATATTCAGGAAACGCCCTTCAATTTTGCGAATATTTCCATGTTTTCCGATCATTCTCTCTCTTCATTTAGCGGTCTTCGCGTGAAAACACTCGCGCGTGCCGTCGCTCTCGCCGTCGCCAGCGCCGCAGTCACCGGTGCACTGGCTCAAGCCGCTCCCGCCGCTGAAGAAGCAGCGCCGCGCGCCAAAGAAGACGCTGTCCGTCTCGGCACGATCACCATCACCGGTCAGGGTAACAAGCTCGGCGCCGGTCAGATCCTGAACGAAGACACGGTCAAAGCACGCAGCACCGTCACCAAAGATGCGACCGAAAAAGACCGTGCCACAGGTAACTCCTATCAAGCGCTGTCACTGCTGCCTGGTATCAACACCTTCAACCACGATGCCACGGGCCTGTTCGGCGGTGGGCTGAACGTTCGCGGTTTCGACGTGACGCAACTCGGCTTCACAATCAATGGCGTGCCGGTAAACGATTCCGGCAGCTACTCGGTGTTTCCGCAGGAATACGTCGATCTCGAAAATATCTGCACACAGCAAATCTCCCAGGGCAACCCGGATGTTGAGTCCCCACACGTCGGTGCCACCGGTGGTTCGATCAATATCGTCAGCTGCGATCCTGAAGAAAAGCGGCGCCTGCGCGTCGCACAGACAATTGGCCAGCTCAATCTGTCGCGCACCTTCGTCCGCTTTGACACGGGTCGTTTTGCCAACAACATGATGAAGACCTTCATCAGCGCATCGCACACGCAGGCCGACAAATGGAAGGGTGAAGGCGGCGCAAAACGCGATCACTTCGACGCTGCGTTCTCGCTGGATCTGTCGCCTGACAATCGCATCCTCGGCTCGGTCATGTACAACAAGGCCGTCAACAACAACCTGCAGACGTTCAGCCTGACTCAGCTCAATACGCTGGGTTATTACGCCGACTACTCTCCCACCTTTACACCCGGCCACTTGACTCCTGTAGGCGGCACGGCACAGATTGAAACCGGCCCGCGTTCGCCACAACAGTTCTACAAGCTCGCGCTGAATCCGTTCGAAAACGCGATCGTGTCAGTATCGGGCTCGTTCCGGATCGCCGAAAACACCTACCTCAAAGTGCAGCCTTACATGTGGTACGGCTACGGCACCGGTGGCGTGCAACAACGCGCGCTCGCAGAAAAGTCCACCGCCACTACCGTCGGCGCTGACCGCGATCTGAACGGTGACGGCGATTTGCTCGATACCGTGATCGTTGCCAACAGTAGCGTCACCAAAACCAATCGCCCGGGTATCACCGCCGAGATCAACCATCTGTGGGGCAATCATCAAATGAAGCTCGGCTTCTGGTATGAGCGCGCACAACACCGTCAAACCGGCCCCGCCGTCGGTGTGGACGCCAACGGCAATCCGGCCGACCAGTGGCTGCGCGATGGGCGCATTCTGCGTCCTGACGGCAGCGAGTTCAACTCGCGTAACTGGCTCACTACCAGCCCCGCATATCAAACGTATTTCAGCGACAACTTCACGTTCATGAACGAACGCGGTTTGCTGACCTTCGGCGCGCGCGCGCTCAACATCACCCGCAAGTTCACCAACTTCGGGAACCAAGGCGGCACGACGGTCAACTTCACCAATACCTACAGCGTCGAGAAGTCTTTCAACGACATCCTGCCGCAAATCGGCGTGCGCTTCAACATCGACCGCGAACAGCAAGTGTTTGCCAACGTGGGCAAGAACTTCCGCGCACCACCAAACTTTGCTTACGCGCCAACCAACGGCAACGTCACCATAACCAATGGCGTTGCAGTGCTGACCGGCGACGTCAAAGCTGAAACATCAATCAACACCGACATCGGCTATCGCTATCAGGGCAAGGCGCTTACGGCCTCGGCCACGCTCTTCAACGTCGATTTCAAGGATCGCCAGGCCACCGCCTTCGATCCAACCACACTGAAGTCGATCTACACCAACGCTGGTAAAGCACGCACGCGTGGTGTCGAGCTTGAGTTGGGTACGGTGCCAGTTAACGGCTTCTCCGCCTATGCATCGCTCACGCTGCAGAAGAGCAAAGTGCTGAACGACATTCGCTCTAACGCCACGCAAGTGCTGCCGACTTCGGGCAAACAATTTGCGCTCACACCGCAGACACTCGCCGGCCTGTCGTTGCAGTATGCCAATGGCCCGTATTACGTTCGTCTGAAAGCCAAGCACACGGGTAACCAGTTCGCGACGTTGATGAACGACGAAGAAGTGCCGAGCTACATGACGGCCGACTTCGACGCAGGTTACAAGTTTGGCGACTTCACGTTCGTGAAAAATACGATGCTTCGCTTGAACGTGAGCAATCTCGGCAACACCAAGTATCGCAACCCAAGTTCCGGCACCGTGCTGAATGCGGTTGCCGTGGGCACGCAATCCGCAGGCAGCGTTTTTTACTACCTTGGAGCACCACGCTTCTTCTCGGCGACATTGAGCGCTGATTTCTAGATCAATGTTGCGATGTCATTCCGGCTAACGTCGGGAGGGCGACGATAATAAAGCCGCGCCAAAAGCGCGGCTTTATTTTTTGGTAGTTTGCACAGGAACACGTCATGAAACGACTTCTCTCTTTCTCTCTGATCGCATCCATCGTTTTGCTTGGCGCGTGCAGCACGACGGGAGAGCGCCGCGCTACGGTTGCCGACGGCACGCG
>JAYWAQ010000785.1:0-2763 GCA_043782305.1 Burkholderiales bacterium | reverse complement strand
CTGCCCGCCGGTGACCGCATCAAGCACATGGCTCGCGCGCTTGACGATCAGGGTCATCGGGCCGGGCCAGAAGGCGGTGGCAAGCTTTTCTGCGGCTTCGGGCCACGTCGCAGCCCACGCTTTCGCAGAGTCAGCCGATGCGACGTGAACGATCAGGGGGTGATCAACCGGGCGACCTTTTGCGGCGTAAATTTTCGCGACCGCGTCGGCGTTACTGGCGTCGGCAGCGAGCCCGTACACCGTTTCCGTAGGCAGTCCGATGAGCTCGCCCGCACGCAGCCAGGCGACGGCTCGTGTGACATTTTCGACCGTGGGCAATTCAATCCACGGGACATTCGGACGCTTCATCAATACACCCTCGCTTCGTTGGGCGGACGCGTTTTGAAACGCTTGTGTGTCCACAGATATTGTGCGGTGTTTTCAAGCACGCGCGCTTCGATGAACGCGTTCACGCGGCGCGCGTCGGCTTCATCATCACCAGATGGAAATTTATCCCACGCGGGGTAAAAGCGCACGTCGTAGCCTTTGCCCTTCGGTCTCTGGGTGGCGATCACAGGCACCACCGCGGCCCCTGTGAGCTTCGCCAGACGCGAAACGCCCGTGATGGTGGCAGCCTTCACGCCAAAGAACGGAACGAACACAGAATCACGAGCACCAAAGTCCATATCTGGTAGATAGTAGAACGGCAGCCCGGATTTCATCGCGCGAATGATTGGTTTCACGCCTTCGGTGCGGGCAATGATCTTCGACTCACTAAAGCGGGTGCGTCCGGCGAGCATCATCCGGTCGAGGTCGGGATTGCTCTGTTCGCTGTAAAGCGAGCAGCCCGAGGTGTCCACCGAAATACGAATGGCGCAGGCGTCAAGCCCAATGAAATGAGGGCAGAGCCAGATCACGGGCTTCCGGCCATCACCTTCCCGGCCTTGCTGGAATTGCTTCCATTCGTGCTCGTCATGCAGGGTGACATAGTTGCGAATTTTGTCGGCGGTGGCGTTCCACAGAAATCCGTGCTCCAGCGCCGCTTGCATGTAGGCGCGGAAGTGGGCTCGGGCGATGGTTTCGCGCTCGGCGTCGGACAGTTGCGAGAAGCAGAGGCGCAGATTGGTTAGCGCGACGCGACGGCGCGATTTCGCCAGCCACCAGCCGAGCGTCGACAGCGGGCCGCTCGCCGCTGCAATGACGCGCATGGGGACGAGTGCGAGAAGTTTGCTGCCGATTAGGGCGGCGACGCCTGCAAAGGTCATGGCGATGCATCGCTCGGAGGATTCGAGTCGCCCGGCACTTTATAGCGGTTATAGCTCCACAAATACTGATCGGGTGCCAGCGCAATCGCCGCCTCAACAGCTACGTTTAACTCGCGCGCAGCCGTTTCGGACTCATCTGAAAACGGCGCCAGCGACGTAAACACCAGGCGATACCCTTGTGCATGCGGCAAGCGCACGCAGGCCACCATCACCACCAGTGCCTTCGTCGTTTTCGCGAATTTTTGTACGAGCGTGATGGTGTACGCGGGTCGTCCAAAAAACGCTGCCCACGCGCCCTCGCCGCCCCTGCCGGGATCAGGCACCTGATCGGGCAACAGGCCAATCGCTTCACCACGACGCAGCGCCTTCAACATGGCACGAATGCCGCTCATTTCTGCAGGCTCCGAGCGAATTTGCAGACGATCACGGCCCGCGCGCATCATCGGCTCCGCCCAGGCCACGCGCGGCGCACGAAACATCACGGTCAGCGGCATCTGCGAACCGATGAAGAGCGACGCGATCTCGAACGTACCCATGTGCGGCGTCAGAAAAAGAACGCCCTGACCCTGATCTTTGGCCGTGAGAACGGCATCCCAACCTTCAACGATTTTCACGCGCTCCAGCACGATCGAATCAGGCGTTCGCCACAGCCCCGCAGTCTCAATGGCCATACGGCCAATCCCGGTCGCGGCTTGTCGAAGCGACACCTGATCGGTATATCCCGCCTGTTTCAAGTTCTCACGAAGGCGATTTCTCATGCCGCCAGACAACAACATCAAACGCCCCAACGCCCCACCCAAAGCCGCTTGCGACGCGAGCGAGCGCCCACTCAACCAATTGGCGAGCGCGGAAGCGATGGAGGAGAGAAGGGACGACAAGGACGGCGGCAAATGGCGGAGATATTAGGTTTGCACTACAATTTTAGGTGGTGCTTGCTGAGTTATACGACTACTTGCGGGGCGGGCACTGGCGACGATCATCCGTGATCCGTTGAGCGCCCTTCCGCTAAAGCGTCGCCGCTCATAAATCCGTTGATTTTGAATCGGCTCGCTGGAGTCCATTCAAACTTTTACGCACATAAGGATTTACGCATGAGCGACTTTCTCTTCACCTCCGAATCCGTATCCGAGGGGCACCCCGACAAGGTCGCCGATCAAATCTCGGACGCCATTCTCGACGCCATTTTCAAGCAGGATCCCAAGTCCCGCGTCGCTGCTGAAACGTTGACCAACACCGGCCTCGTGGTGCTCGCTGGCGAAATCACCACCAACGCCCACGTTGACTACATTCAGGTCGCGCGCGACACCATCAAGCGCATCGGCTACGACAATACCGAATACGGCATCGACTACAAGGGTTGCGCCGTCATGGTCTGCTATGACAAGCAGAGTAACGACATCGCGCAGGGCGTCGACCATGCGTCCGACGACCATCTGAACACCGGCGCCGGCGATCAGGGCCTAATGTTCGGCTATGCCTGCGACGAAACACCGTCGCTGATGCCTGCGCCAATTTATTA
>JAYWAQ010000784.1:0-2765 GCA_043782305.1 Burkholderiales bacterium | reverse complement strand
GCTATCACGGCATTCTCGGCGCGCTCATCGCATTCGTCGGTATCGTCGGCGTGCCACTGGTGATGCTGCTGCTGCTCAACAGCATCTATCACGCGTTTGCGCATCTGCCGCAAGTGCAATCCGGCATGCACGGCATGGCGGCCGTGGCGACCGCCTACATGCTCTACATGTCGATCAGAATGGGCGGGCCGTTCTGGAAACGACCTTGGGGCCTCGCCTTGTGTGCCGCCTCAGCGGCGCTGGCGATTTTTGCGCACTGGCACATGGCGCTTGTTCTCCTGACGTGCGGAGCCGCGGGTGTCGTGCTCTCGAAACGAGGTGATTTGTGAAAGGGAGGGACCAGCTGGTCGACATGGCGTTGCTCTACTTTTCGCTGTCGTTCTTATGCATCGGCGGCACCATTCCGCTGGTGCCGGACATGCACCGATTCTTCGTTGACACGCGTGGCTTGATGACCACGACGGAATTCGCGGGTTATATCGCGCTAGCGCAGGTCGCACCGGGGCCGAACATCCTCTACATCGCACTTTTCGGCTATCACGTCGCCGGAATCGCTGGCGCACTCACCGCGCTCACAGCGATCAGTTTTGCGCCCTTTGTGATGATGGTGATTACGACGCGTATGTTCACGCGGTTGCAGCGGAATCCGTGGCGCGAAGTGGTGCTGCGCGGACTCGCACCGGTAACAGTGGGTCTCATGTTTGCGGGCTGTATGGTGCTCACGCGTGGCTTTGCGGACTGGCACGCGTGGGTGTTAGCGGGCGTGGCGTTCACCGTTTTCATGACGACGAAGCTGCATCCGCTTTGGATGATTGGGGCGGGAGCGGTCGTCGGGGTTGCGTTCGGGATGTAGGGTGCCGACTGGGCGACAAGCTTGTCGAACCCAACTCAGCTTACGTCAATACCCCAACGAAGCTGCAATCACCAAACCCGCTTCCAGCGTGAACTTGCCCGCCGCGACGCCCGCCATCATCGACTCACGCGACACTTTGGCAAAACGCTCCACCTCACCGTCCTTATTCTCCGGCACGCAGTTGGCGGGAACCGTTGCGCGATACCAGTCGATGCGTTCACGAATAAAGGCACCTGACGCAAAGCCTCCGCCCGCATCTTCCGTTGGGCGATGAATCTGCACCAGACCACCGTGCGTGAGGCCGAAGAGCGTTTGCAGCTGCAAACCCGCCTCTTCATATGTCTCGCGTTCCAGCGCGGTTTCCACGGTATCCACCGCGCTCACCATGCCGCCCATCAACGTGTCCCACAATCCCGGATCGTTCGCCTTGGTCATGGCACGCTGCTGAATCCAGAACTGATCATCAGACGTTTCGCCGACCAGATGAACAGCACGCGTCGAGAGTCCCAGAGGGCGAACCGCCGAGCGCTCGATGGTGCCGAGCGTACTGCTGCGACTATCAAGCACAGGCAACTGTTCGTTGCGCCAGACGTGCGTCAGTTTCAAGTCGCGCATGACGAGCGCGATGCGGGCAAGGCTCTCGGTCAGGTTGCCGTCGATGCGCCACCCGGCTACATGTGGCTCTTTGCGCAGAACAGTCGCCCGCTGATACGAAAACGCACGCTCGATCTGTTGCAACACAGCGGGCTCAGCGTCACCAATCTCAATGCCGCCCCAGGTGATCGGCACCCGCTCACGTAGAGGCGGCTGATCGGATAGCGCGCGAAGGCGGATCACCCAGTCGGGCGTGTTTTGCATCATGGCAATTACGGCGATTTATGCGGTCGTTTCGGCCACTGATCATAAAGCTTCACAGCGACAGCGTCACCCCACAATTCGATCTGCGCGGGGTTACCGTCATGGACAACATTGGCGCTAGGACCGCGAACATAGCCCAGCGCCACGCAGGCGTTGGCGAGCGGGCTCCAGCCCACGGATGAAATTTCACCCACGGTGCTTCCGTTCAACACGATTGCTTCCCCTCCCCATGCGTAGGGCTCTGGGGAATCGAACACAAGCGTTACCAGCTTTTTTCGCAACGGCTGGCCCTGCGCTTTGATCAACGCCGCCTTGCCGATGAATTCGGACGGCTTGTCGAGTTTCACGGCGTAACTCAGACCCGCGTCCCACGGCGTCTCATCCGGGCCTAGCTCTGCTCCCCAGGCCCGTCGCCCCTGCTCGATCCGCAATGCATCGAGCGCGTAGTAGCCCGCATCGCTGATACCCAGATCAGCGCCCGCATCCATCAGCACCAGGTACACGTGACGCGTCATTTCCACCGGCACATAAAGCTCGAATCCCGGCCCGCCAACGTAGCTCATGCGGGCCGCACGAACCCGTGCGAAGCCCAGGTCAATTTCGCGTGTCGACGAAAACGTGAGGGCTTCTGGCGACAAGTCGTCCCGGCTCACGCGAGACATCAGTTCACGCGACTTTGGCCCCATGACCGAGAGCACACAGAGTTGAGCCGTGATGTCAGTGAGCATCGCGTGCTCGTGCGGTGCGATGTTGCGACTGATCCAGTCAGCATCACGCACGGTCTGCGCAGAACCCGTGATGAGCATGAATTTCTCATGGGCCAAACGAATAATCGTGAGATCGCTTTCAAAGCCGCCGCGCGTGTTGAGCATTGCGGTGTAGACCATCTTGTCTACGGGAATATCGATCTCGTTGGCGCATAAACGTTGCAACACGCTGAGCGCGTCGCGGCCCTGCAACAAGAGCTTTGAGAACGAGGTTTGGTCATACAGCGCGACAGTCTCCCGCGTCGCGCGTTGCTCATCAATCACCCAGGGCAGCCAGGCCGGTTTAT
>JAYWAQ010000783.1:0-2767 GCA_043782305.1 Burkholderiales bacterium | reverse complement strand
GGCATGACCGCTCGCATCGCCAAAGAAAAAGCGCAATTGGCGGTGGCGCTCCTCGAAGGCGGCTCGCTGCTCGCCCAAGCGCGGCAAGATGCCAGCCTGTTTCGCGCGGCGGTCAAGCAGGCGGCGTTGATGTGCCGAGTCGACGAAAGCTAATCGTCACGGCGCAAAAGTCCCGCCGCAGCTGCCATTGAGAAATGCCCGAATCGACGCCCAGTCGCCGCGCGTTGCGTTGGCGCCCAGCGCGCCGTTGGTGACCGTCGTTCCGGTCAAACCCAACAGTGCGCGGAGCATGATCAGTCCATCGGTCAGCGCGTCGCGCGTGCCGTTGCCATCCACATCGAGCGTGCAGGTCGGCAGCGGGGGTGGCACCGTCTGCGACTCGACGGCCCCAATATCGGGAACGCTGTTCACCACACGTACACCGCCGCGAACGTCACGCGGCGGAAAGCCCAATGTCGGCAGTCCACCCGGCGGCGAGCCAAGCCCACCGTCAATCAGCGGCGAACCTGCAAGCGGCGCAAACGTAGTCGCGTCGATCAGCGGATTAGCGGTGGAATTGGACAAATTCGACACAACCACCGTGTTCGCAGTGTTTGGCAACGCGGAAAAATTGTTGAACAGCTGGCGCAATTGTGGTGCGGTGGCGCCGCCCGCGCCGGTCACGGACGTGCCGTAGGTCACCGTGCCGCGCAGCACATTGTTGATCAGCCAAAAGTTGCCGTCGCTCTGCATACGTATGGCGTCGGCAGCCAAGTTAGGCCCAGCAACAATTGTGTTGTTGGTCGCATACCAGTTGCGATTGGCATTAAGACTGATTGACGTAAACAGCACATTTGGCAAGGCCGCACCACTGGTGAACACGCCCTGATTGTTGTAGATAAGGGCATTGCGCAATTGAATGTCGTTTGCCGAAGAGTCCAGTGTGAGTGCAACGCCGCCGTAATAAGGCGAAGCAGTCGCGCGATTGCCGTGCACGATGACGTCGTCCATATAAACCGAACCGTTGTAATTGCTGATGTACGCCCCACCGGGCGCAGCGGCCGTGACGCCATTACGAAGGGTTAGATTGGAAACCGTGATCGAAGGTGTGAGGCCTGCGGACGCGCCGTTGCGCTCGATGCTCAGCACGGCAGATGCGCCCTGCGCGTCGAGAACGGTGAGCCGCGCATCAACTGCCTGACCATCGCACGCAGTGAATGCGCCGCCGTCCCATCCGCCACTGATCAGCAGATTGCCGCTGTGGCTCGATACCTGCGTTGAAAACACCTGCGAGCCGTTAAAAAACACCCGCTGCGTCAACTGAATTTCGTTACTGTCGGTGCTAAAAGTTGAGCCCACTGCGCTGAGCGCCGCGCGAAACTCGCTTTCGCTAGTCACACAATATACCGCCGCCCAACTGGTGCAAACGGGCAATACTGAAAGACACAGCAGGGTCAAACGTGATGCGATATTCAATGGCGGCTCCTCGCCCAAGGCAGGAAAGCCTGAGCATGAGGTTAAGACGGCGAAATCGTGCAAACTGCGCCAATCATAACCTTGGCCTTATCGTCAACATCGTCTGAGCGTTCACCGCGCGCAGCAAAACGGGTCACAGTCAAACGTGCATGCGTTGTGAAATCCCTACATGCTTTCGGCCGCCTCAGCGCTGATAATCCGCGCAGCGATTGATCCGTCGCATGGTGCGACGGCATCGGCATCAAGGAGGACACTTCATGCAATCTTTCATCAGGCGGGCGGCTGTTGTTGTGCTGGCTGCGTGCAGCTTTCTAGGTGTAGCCTCGGCGCAGAGCTATCCGACAAAGACCATCAAATGGATCGTGCCATATCCACCGGCGGGCACCACGGACGTTCTCGCGCGGATCGTGGCGCAGTGGTTATCGGAGAATCTGGGCCAGCAGGTGGTGGTTGAAAACAAGGCCGGTGGCGGCAACAATATTGGCACTGAATTTGTGGTGAACGCGCCAGCGGACGGCTACACCATGTTGCTGGTTAATCCGGCCAATGGCATCAATGCCTCGCTCTATAAAAAACTGCCGTTTAACTTCATTCGCGACATCGCGCCGGTCGCGGGTATCGTGCGCACGCCCAACGTGATGGTGGTGACCAACGGCTTGCCCGTGAAGACCGTGGCCGAGTTCATAGCGTATTGCAAGGCGAACCCGAACAAGGTGAACATGGCCTCCTCCAGCAGCGGCACATCGACGCATTTGTCAGGCGAATTGTTCAAGTCGATGACCGGTTGCAACATGGTGCACATTCCGTACAAAGGCGCGGGGCCTGTGCTCACCGATTTAATTGGTGGCCAGGTGCAGGTGTTTTTTGACAACTTGCCATCGTCTGCCGGACATATTAAAGGCGGCACGATCCGCGCGCTGGCGGTCACCTCAACCACGCGCGACCCATCGTTCCCGGACGTGCCCGTGGTGGCCGACACGGTGCCCGGTTATGAGGCCACCGCATGGTTCGGCGTGGGCATGCCCAAAGGCACGCCGCGCGAAGCGATTGACAAGATCAACGCCGCGATCAACAGAGCGTTAGCTGACCCGAAAATGCGCGAGCGACTGGCCCAGTTAGGCGGCACGCCCATCCCCGGCACACCGGAGGATTTCGGCAAAACGATTGCTGCGGAGACGGAAAAATGGGCGAAAGTGGTGGCCTCATCGGGCGCGACGGTGGATTGAATCAGTCTCGCGAACCGTCAACCTAGAGCGGCTTGAACGACTAACGATCAGCCGCTGACGGTTTATTCGGCAACCGCTTCGCAGGC
>JAYWAQ010000782.1:0-7674 GCA_043782305.1 Burkholderiales bacterium | reverse complement strand
CTCCACAAGTCAGTGTGCATGATCGTAATGTCCCCGTGGGAGCCGCCCTGGACGGTTCAAGTATTTCAGGTGCATTGAAATCCCCAACAATCCGCTATGTCACTAATGCGCCATTCGTGCACATCGTTATGACTCCAGACGAGCGAACGAGGCGGTACAACAACGCTATCGTGCCGTGTCCGCAACGTCATTCCAGTCCACGTAAAAACACCGCACAAATCGACGCTCTGCGGCTCACAGGTGGCAAGCCACAAACCGCTTTCGGTCGTGGAGCTCTCGTACCCAATTCGTCGCATCCACCCAGTGGCAAGACGCTCATTAATCATCAAATTCAGGTCCGTCGTCGGTCCATCAATCAAGGTACACATCGGCGTGTATTCGCCCTCAAACCGATAGGACGGCATTCCAGGTTCGATACGAAAATTGAACGGTTCACCCAGCTCCATTCCCACGCCAGTCAGCGCAACGATCCAGCGCTTCACGCCAGGAAACGCAGAGAACGGGCCGTCCGCTTCGATGTCGGCAACGCTTAGTCGCAAAGTCCAATCCTCTGCATTCGGCCAGGCCAACAACTCACGCGTCACGCCCCCGCCGTTGCGCCACGGTTGCGCTGCCACTTCGTCCAGTTGCACAACATTCAAAGTCACGGTTTGAATACTCCGTCAATCTGATAGCGCCCGGCGGGATGCACGAGTCGCGCCTGCGTAATGGGCAGGCCCCGATTCACAGTTCGCCGCGAAACAATCAACACAGGATCGGTGATTTTTAGCCCAAGTAACTTCGCTTCGCGCGCGGTTGGCAGCCCAGCCTCGACCGCGAAATGCGCCTCCCACAACGGCGCGACATCGAGCAGATAGTGCGTTGGCGTAATGTTCGTGAAATCAACAGACAGGTAATCCGGCGCGCTTTCGGGGTTCACGTAGCGGTCTTCACATTGCAATGCCACGCCATTTTCGTAGTGGACAATGACGGTGTGAAATACCGGAGTATTGAGGCCAACGCCCAGTCGTTTTGCTGAGGCTGCGCTTGCCAACTCCGCTTTCGCGAGATGCACGGTGGCATGATGGACGTGGCCACGCTCCAGCACTTCTTCGTGGATGTCGCGAATGGTGAGCGACGACGATACGCGATGCAGTTGTGCGGCGAAAGTGCCCACGCCCTGCACACGATCAATCAGACCTTCCAGCTGTAACTCCCGCAACGCTCGATTGACCGTCATCCGACTCACAGCAAATTGCGTCACCAGATCGGCCTCAGACGGCATCAATGCGCCGGGTGTCCAATGGCCATTTTCGAGGCGCTCCTTGAGATGTAGCTTGATCCGCTCGAACGGTGGTGCAGCACGTTTTCCAATGGGTCTGGGCAGTTCGCTTTGCGGTTTCATAGAGGCGATGCTACTGCAAAATTTCCCACTTGCGCAAACTTGTCTAGACAAGTATATTTCGCAGAATCCTGAATTTACGATGTATGCAGCGAGGCTTTGATGACCCACCCCAACCATCCTCCTTTGTCGGTACTTTCGGCTGCTCAGCCGCACACAGTGCGCTCACCGCGCGGTACTGCAATCACCTGCAAAAACTGGTTGATTGAGGCGGCTTACCGCATGCTGCAAAACAATCTCGACCCCGAGGTCGCCGAGAACCCGGACGCATTGGTTGTCTATGGTGGGATCGGCAAAGCGGCGCGTAACTGGGATTGCTTCGAAGCGATACTAAAGGCGCTACGCGAGTTAGGCGATGAAGAAACGCTACTGATTCAATCCGGCAAACCGGTGGGCGTTTTTCGCACTCATGTGGATGCGCCACGGGTGCTGCTTGCCAACTCAAATCTGGTGCCGAAATGGGCGACCTGGGAGCACTTCGACGAGCTGGACCGCAAGGGCCTCATGATGTACGGTCAAATGACAGCGGGCTCGTGGATCTACATCGGTAGCCAGGGCATCGTGCAGGGAACCTATGAAACGTTTGTTGAAGCGGGTCGTCAGCACTTTGGCGGCAGTCTCGCTGGAAAATGGATTCTCACCGCAGGTCTCGGCGGCATGGGCGGTGCGCAGCCATTGGCGGCGACGTTTGCCGGTGCCTGTTCCCTCAACATCGAATGCCAGCAATCGAGCATCGAGTTTCGGTTGAAGACGCGTTATGTCGACGAGCAGGCGACAGACCTTGACGATGCGCTAGCCCGCATTTCGAAATACACGGCAGAGAAGCGCGCCGTGTCTATCGCGTTGCACGGTAACGCTGCGGAGCTGCTACCTCAGTTGGTGCGTCGCGCCGAAGCGGGAGGCTTGCAACCCGACATCGTTACCGACCAAACCTCAGCGCATGACCTGGTGAACGGCTATCTGCCGATGGGCTGGTCTGTCCAACAGTGGCAGGCCGCGCGTGCCGACGAAAGTCAGTTTGCGGGTTTGCGCGACGCGGCAGCCAAATCCTGTGCGATTCATGTGCAGGCGATGCTCGACTTTCAGGCGATGGGCATTCCGACCGTCGATTACGGCAACAACATTCGCCAGGTCGCGTTCGATCAGGGCGTGAAAAACGCGTTCGATATTCCGGGCTTTGTGCCCGCTTACGTGCGGCCCCTGTTCTGCCGTGGCGTCGGCCCTTTCCGCTGGGTTGCGCTATCAGGCGATCCGGAAGATATCGCCAAGACCGATGCAAAGATGAAAGAGCTGTTCCCGGAGAACACCCACTTGCACCGCTGGCTGGACATGGCGGCAGAGCGCATTGCATTTCAGGGACTTCCGGCGCGTATTTGCTGGATTGGGCTTGGCGAGCGCCATCGCGCCGGGCTGGCGTTAAATGAAATGGTGAAGTCGGGCGAACTCAAAGCACCGATTGTGATCGGGCGTGACCATCTTGACTCAGGCTCCGTCGCGTCGCCGAATCGCGAAACGGAATCGATGATGGACGGCTCGGACGCGGTGTCGGACTGGCCGCTGCTTAACGCGCTTCTGAATACCGCTGGCGGCGCAACCTGGGTTTCGCTGCACCACGGTGGCGGTGTCGGTATGGGCTACTCGCAGCACTCTGGTGTGGTCATCGTGTGCGATGGCACGGATGCCGCCGCCAAACGAATTGAGCGCGTGCTGTGGAACGATCCGGCAACCGGCGTCATGCGACATGCTGACGCGGGCTACGAGATCGCTCGGACCTGCTCTCGGGAGTGGGGACTGAATCTGCCGATGATTCCGAAAGCCGCATAAATAAACAAGCCCGCGAAGACAATTTTGAAAACGATCACCCTGCACGTCGGCATGCTAGCCCTCGATGATTTGCAAACGCTCCACACCGGTGGCGTCAAGCTACGCATCACCCAATCCGTTCGTGAAGCCATTCGCGTAAGCCACAACGTAGTTGCGAAAGCCGCGGCGGGTGATGCTGCTGTCTACGGCGTCAACACGGGTTTCGGCAAACTGGCGAACAAACGCATCAGCGCCGAAGATCTGGAAACGCTGCAAGTCAATCTCATCCGCTCGCACTCTGTGGGAGTCGGTGATGCACTTGCGCCCGCAGTCGTCCGCCTGATGCTGGCACTCAAGGCGGCAAGCCTGTCGCGTGGATACTCGGGCGTCCGCGAGATTGTGGTCGACACGCTGCTGGCGGTCTATAACGCGGGCCTGGTTCCCTATGTACCGAGTCAGGGCTCGGTCGGCGCGTCGGGTGATCTCGCGCCGCTTTCGCACATGACGTTGGCGCTGATCGGTGAAGGCGAAATGCTGGACAACGGGCAGCGCGTGCCTGCAGATGCAGCGCTGGCAAAAGCGGGCATCCCACCACTAAAGCTCGCTGCCAAAGAAGGGCTCGCGCTCATCAACGGTACGCAAACCTCGACCGCGCTTGCACTGCATGCACTGCTCACTTTCGAGCCGGTGCTTGAAGCTGCGATAGTAGTCGGTGCAATGACGGTGGATGCAGCGCGTGGCAGCGATGGGCCGTTCGATCCACGCATTCACGCGGTGCGGGGACAGCCGGGACAAATCGACGTGGCGCAGTATTACCGCGCCTTACTCGCAGGCAGCGAGATTCGTCATTCGCATGAAGAAGATGACGACCGCGTGCAGGATCCGTATTGCCTGCGCTGTCAGCCGCAAGTCGTCGGCGCATGCCTTGATCAACTGCGGCACGCAGCACTTGTACTACTGCGTGAAGCGAACGCGGTCACCGACAATCCACTCGTATTCGCCGATACGCAAGAGATGATTTCAGGCGGAAATTTCCACGCGGAGCCGGTGGCGCTTGCGTGTGATGCGATGGCCGTGGCGATTGCAGAGGTAGGTGCCATTGCGGAGCGTCGCATTGCCATGCTCATCGACGGCAGCGTGTCGCGCTTGCCACCGTTTCTGACATCCGATGCGGGTCTCAACTCTGGTTTCATGATCGCGCACGTGACCGCTGCGTCTTTGGCCAGCGAGAACAAGTCGCTGGCACATCCAGCCAGCGTCGACAGCCTGCCGACGTCCGCCAATCAGGAAGATCACGTTTCGATGGCGACATTCGCCGCGCGACGTCTGCAGGCAATGATCGCCAATACCTCGCACATTCTCGGAATCGAGCTCCTCGCGAGTGCGCAGGGAATCGAGTTTTTGCGCCCTATGAAGAGCTCCATCGCGCTCGAAGAGGCACACGGCTTGCTACGTGCACAATGCAAATCCATTGAACGGGATCGCTACATGGCCCCCGAGATTGAACGTGCGACACTCCTGATTCGCAATGGCGCGTTGTCAAAAGTATTTCGCGCACTGCCCGCCGCCGCCAAGTTACCGGCGCTCTGGATTCCGACCTGATTCCCACTCATTACCCCTGGAGACACCGATGAAAAAGACACTGATTGCCCTTTCGCTTTTCTCAGCTTTCGTATTGACCGCAACGCCGTCGCTTGCGCAAGAAACCAAAGTCGCCATCGGCATGTCCGGTTGGACCGGTTTCGCGCCGCTCACGCTGGCGAAGGAAGCGGGTCTGTTCAAGAAGCAGGGACTTGACGTTTCCATCAAGAAAATTCCACAGAAAGACCGTCACCTCGCCATCGCATCCGGTGACATTCAATGCGCGGCAACGACCGTTGAAACCTGGGTCGCATGGAACGCAGCAGGCGTGACGACTACGCAAATTTTCCAGCTCGACAAGAGTTATGGTGCCGATGGCATGGTGACCAAGCCCGGTATCGCCAAAATCGCCGACTTGAAGGGAAAAACCGTTGCTGCCAGTGCGCCGGGCACTTCCCCGTACTTCGCGCTCGCCTGGATGCTGAAGAAAAATGGCATGTCGCTCAAGGACGTCACCATCGTCAACCTTGAGCCACAAGCCGCAGCCAACGCAATCATTTCTGGCGCTGCCGGTGTTGATGCCGCGATGACCTACGAGCCCTACCTGAGTGCTGTTCGCGCTAAACCAGAAGCGGGCAAAATCATCGCAACAACGCTTGATTACCCGATGGTGACGGACACGTTTGGCTGCACCCCCAAGTTCCTTACTGAAAATCCAAAAGCGGCTCAGGCTCTGGCGAACGCCTACTTCGACGCGCTCGACATGATCAAAACCGACGCCAAGAAAAGCTATGAACTTATGGGCGCAGACGTGAAGCAAACGGGTGAGGCGTTCGAGAAGAGCGCAGCGTTCCTGCGTTGGCAGGACAAGGCCGCGAACCAGAAATTCTTCGGCGGCGAACATGCCCAGTTCACCAAAGAGGCAGCGGATTTGTTGCTTGAGGCGGGTGTGATCAAAGCGATTCCTGATCTCACTAAATTGGCCGATACGCGATTCATCAAGTGACGTCGCCTGCGCCGCTCTGGCTAGTCCCATGGTTTGTCACCGACGAAATGAGCTTGGTTGCAGAATTGCGGCGCGAAATGGGTCGCGATCATGTTTTGACTGGCTTGCCATTGCGCGTCGTAGCGCGGCGGCAGGACTGCGACGATGTCTTGTTTGAGATTTGTGATGATTCAGAGCGAGTCGCAGTAGTGCATCTAACCTATGCGAATGAAATCGATTCGAGGTGGCCAAAGACCGAACTCTATCGATCCTTCGATCACTTTTGTGAAACGCGTATGCGTGCGGATCACCTCGAATTTGCCGATAGCGACGAATAAAAAGTGTTGCGCGAACCCCTGTCGAGCTTGAGTCAATGAAGCCTTTAACTCCTGTAAGTCCCGCCACCCGCGTGACCCTCGGCATCTCATTCTTCGTGGTATTTGTCGCGATATGGGCTGTGGCTACATTGGGCGGCTTTGTTTCGAAGACCTTTCTCGCCGACCCCATCACCATGGTCAAGAGTGGCTACACACTGTTGACCGAGATGGGTTTCTCTAAAGACATCGTAATGACGGTTGGCCGCGTTGTCGGCGGCTTTCTGATCGCGTCGCTTTTGGCACTGCCGCTCGGCGTGAT
This sequence comes from Burkholderiales bacterium, assembly GCA_043782305.1. Lineage (GTDB taxonomy): Bacteria > Pseudomonadota > Gammaproteobacteria > Burkholderiales > Casimicrobiaceae > Casimicrobium. The sequence continues at coordinate 1,288 of JAYWAQ010000782.1, read as the reverse complement.
GATGGGTGCGTACAAACCGATTGAAGCGTTCTTCGAACCGTTCATTTCCTTTGCCCGCTACCTGCCGGCCTCGGCCTTCATCCCGTTGCTCATTCTTTGGGCAGGTATCGGTGAAGTGCAGAAGCTTGCGGTGATCTTCATCGGTTCGTTCTTTCAACTGGTGTTGATGATTGCCGTTACAGTTGGCAACACGCGGCGCGACCTTGTGGAGGCCGCATACACATTGGGTGCCAGCGATTCAAGTCTGGTGCGACGCGTACTCATACCTGGAGCCGCCCCCGAGATCGCCGAGATTTTGCGCATGGTGCTTGGTTGGGCGTGGACATACGTGATCGTGGCCGAACTCATTGGCGCATCAAGTGGCATCGGACACATGATTACCGATAGTCAATCTCTGCTCGCGACCGACCAGATCATCTTCGGGATCATCGTGATCGGGCTGATTGGACTCGTCAGCGACATGCTGTTCAAGTTAGCCAATCGCAAGTTGTTCCCTTGGGCCGCTCTAGGTAAATGAGAGAAAACGTAGCCATGAGCATCCTCTCCGTACGCGGCGTCTCCCGCAGTTTCGAATCCGCTGGCCGCGCACCGACCGTTGCCCTACAGGCCACCGATCTCGAAGTCACCGAGAACGACTTCATCACCATTCTGGGCCCCTCCGGTTGCGGCAAAAGCACGCTGCTGCGTATCGTGGCGGGTCTCGACAGGCAGTCCTCCGGCGAGGCGTTGCTCGATGGCAAACGCATCAGCGGGCCGGGCGCTGATCGCGGCATGGTGTTTCAGAGCTACACCTTATTTCCGTGGCTCACCGTGCTCGATAACGTTTGCTTTGGTCTGCGTGAGCGCAATTTGCCGCGCGCCCAGCAGCTCGAAATCGCGCAATCTTTCATTCAAAAAGTGGGCCTGCGTGGATTCGAAAGTCATTATCCAAAGCAGCTTTCAGGTGGCATGCAACAACGCACAGCACTCGCTCGCGCGCTAGCCAACAATCCGCGCATGCTCCTGATGGACGAGCCGTTCGGCGCACTCGATCATCAGACGCGTGAGCTAATGCAGGAGCTCTTGCTCGGCATCTGGGAGGCCGAGAAAAAGACCGTGCTTTTCGTCACTCACGACATCGACGAGGCCGTGTTCATGGGCAGCCGTGTGGTGGTGATGAGCGCACGGCCGGGGCGCATCAAATTGAATCTCGAAGTGCCGATGCCGCATCCGCGGCACTATTCCGTAAAGACCACGCCAGCGTTCGCAGCACTCAAGGCGGAACTCACCGAGCAGGTTCGGGTGGAAG
>JAYWAQ010000781.1:0-2769 GCA_043782305.1 Burkholderiales bacterium | reverse complement strand
GTTATGGTTACAAGACCGCGTAGCGGAAAGCTGACGGTAATGCCTTGGAGGTTGTTCTCGCAGGCGTTGGTGAGAACAATCTCATCCGGTCCTACGCTGGCTCCCTCTCTCGCAAGCGGGAGAGGGTTGGGGTGAGGGTGGTTGGTATCGCGCACAGCCAACTTCGCTTTTGAACCACGCCCATCCTCACCCCCAACCCCCGGCGCGAACTTGCGCCCTCCGGGCTCAGCGCTTGCGCGAGAGGGGAGTAAGTTGCGATGCGTTCGAGAGATTCTTTCCCGCCCCAACAAATAAGCCGCCGTCCGCGAATCCTTGGTCGTTGCCAACTCCCTCGGTGCACCGTCAAAAATAATCTCGCCACCACGCTCACCCGGCCCCGGCCCTACGTCAAGCAGGCGATCCGCAGCAAACATGATCTGCGGATCGTGTTCCACCACCACCAGCGTGTTGCCGGCATTCCTGAGCCGCTGCATCACGCCGATGATGCGCGACATATCACGCGGATGTAAACCGATAGACGGCTCGTCTAAAACGAACAGCGTATTAGTCAGCGATGTGCCGAGGGCCGTCGTCAGATTGATGCGTTGCACCTCGCCGCCGGACAGCGTGCGCGATTGCCGATCTAGCGTGAGATAGCCCAAGCCCACGTCGCACAAATAGCCAAGTCGACCGCGCACTTCGGTGAGCACCAGCTCGCCCGCTTCATCGAACACCGCACCGTCGCCGTGGAAGTTGAGTTCGCCAAAAAAGCTGCGCAACTTCGAAATCGGCAGCAACATCAAATCGTGAATCGTCAACCCCGGCAGTGCCTCTAGCGTGTCGCGCGAATACTTGAAGTGGCGCGGCGAAAAACGCTTTGCTGCGGGCAATATCGCGTCGGCATTCGCCTTCGAGCCCAAGCGAAAATTAAGCGATGTGGGCTTCAGCCGCGCGCCTTCGCAGTCATGGCACGGCGTGTACGCGCGGTACTTCGACAGCAGCACGCGAATGTGCATTTTGTACGCCTTGGTCTCCAGCCAATCGAAGAAGCGACGCACGCCGTACCACTTCTTGTTGTTGTCTTTCTCCCAACTGCGCCATGTGTCGTCGCCCTCAATCACAAAGCGCCGATCCTGTGGCCCCATGTCTCGGTACGGCACATCCATCGGGATGTTGCGCGCTGTCATGTACTTTTTAAGATCGTCCTGACATTCCTTGAAGCTCGGCGTTTGCCACGGCTTCACCGCGCCCTCGGCGAGGGTCCTGCCTTCATCGGGAATAACTAAGCCCAGATCAACACCAATTACGCGACCGAATCCACGGCATGTGTCGCAGGCACCAAGCGGGTTGTTGAACGAAAAGCTTGATGCATGCGGATCTGAGTAGGTGATGTCGCACGCGGCGCAGTGCAGGTCGGAGGAGTAGCGCCATATATCGGCCTCTGTAGGAGCGGCTCCGCCGCGACCCAGCTCACCACTGCCAGCCATCGGTCGCGGCACAGCCGCTCCTACAGTCGGCGCATCCAGCAAGAACACATTTGCCCGCCCCTTGCCGTGCAGCAGGGCTGCCTCCAGCGCCTCCATCACGCGCACCTTCTCGGCCGTGCCGATACGCATGCGATCCTGCACCACATGCAACGTCGCGCCATCGCGTTGATGCACGCGCGTGTAGCCCTGCGCGGAGAGAAATTTCTCGACCTCGTCCTGCGAAAAATTCTCGGGCACGGTCACCGGAAACGTTATCGCCACACGCGGATCATTGGCCTTCGCCGCGCGCAATTTCAAGTCCAAATAAATTGTGTCGGCGCTATCTCGCGTCACCTTAGCGCCGCAGCCTTGACAATGCAGCGCGGCCAGTCGCGCGAACATCAACTTCAGGTGATCGTTAACCTCAGTCATGGTGCCCACGGTCGAGCGCGATGTGCGAACCGGGTTCGTCTGGTCAATGGCAATCGCTGGCGGAATGCCCTCAATGCGATCCACCTGCGGCTTATCCATGCGATCAAGAAACTGCCGCGCATACGGCGAAAATGTTTCGACGTATCGGCGCTGGCCTTCGGCGTACAACGTGTCAAACACCAGCGACGATTTGCCTGAGCCGGACACGCCTGTGACGACCGTCAATTCACCAGTGTGAATATCAAGATCTATATTCTTGAGATTATTTTGTCGCGCGCCACGAATGCGAATGTCAGTGTTGGCGGTTGGCTGTTGTGGCATCGGAGGCGCGACCGATACTGAGGCGGTGGCGGCAGATTTTTTTCGGCTGATGGCCATGAGCGGTGCTACTTAAAAACAACCAGCGCCGCGACATAGCTGCGCATGTATCCAGTAGTTTATAGGGCGCGCTGGGCATCCTGCGCCGTCGCCCCGGTTGATCTCAACGTGACACAACGCCAGCGCGCCATCGGGTTGTTGTAAACGCACAAAAAACGACGATAGCGCGCTTAAACGGCACATTTGAACGACAAACGAGACGCAATCGACAGCTTCGCTGCCTACGATTGACGCAGGCGCTCAATCAAGCGCGGGCACACCCGTCAAACAGAAGGACATCACCATGAAAAAAAAATTCGGCATCGCGAAGCTTACCGCCACTGCGTTCGCACTCGCAGCGGCTTCAGCTCAAGCGCAAAACGCCAATGTCACGTTGTATGGCCTGATCGATGCCACAATTCGCAGCATCGATCACTCCAGTGCCACCGGCGGGCGACTGGTTGGTTTTCAGACGCCATGGTTCAGCGGTAGCCGCTGGGGCTTGGTGGGCGCTGAAGATTTGGGCGATGGGCTC
>JAYWAQ010000780.1:0-2770 GCA_043782305.1 Burkholderiales bacterium | reverse complement strand
GAAAACGCGCGCTACGAATCGCATCCACTACGTCCGGCCACCGGGCAAGTCGGCGCTGCAACGCGATGCGATCCCGCGTCACCACACAGGCGAACAACTCGTCGTCAACGACACCATATTCGACCAGTGCCTCGCTATCGCCGAGCGCACTTTGCAAGATGGCAGGATCAAATGCAATCGCATCAATCGAAGTCGCATTGGTGTCGGCCGTTAGTCGCCGGCGTCGGGCAAGCTCCAGTAGCTCGCGTTCGATGCGGCGGGCTTCAATCGTTAAGGACTGACTGTCTTCGCCGTCGTCGATGAGTTTTTGCCTGCGCCGGTACAACCAGCTCAGCCGCGCGCGCAGATCAAGGTCTGGATCATTCGCGTGCGATGCGGACGAATGGTCTTTAGTCTCGCCCAGACGCTCACCCAAAACGCGAGCGCGAAACCGCTCAAGCTGCACCAGCACGCGCGCTGCCACATCTTTCGAAGGCGCTCGATCAAACGCATCAAGCGCGATGCGCAGCACCTCTTCATACGGGCGCAGTTGATCGATCAGAAATGCGCGGCGAATATCATCCCCCGGCAACACGCTGCGCTGTTCTTCCGACGCGGCAATGGCTGATTCAAAGGCCGCTTCGGCGACAGCGACTTCGCCACGCGCCTGCGCGACAAGTCCAAGACCTACCCTACAACGGACGACGACAGACAGCAATTGCAGATCGTTAGCTCGCGCGATTGTGTCCGCAAAAAGTCTGGCCGCACCGTCTACGTCCGCACATTGCAACAAGGCGTAGGCTCGGATTACATTCGATTGCGCCTGTCCCGGCGCGAGCGAGCTTGCCGCGTGTGTTTCGGCCGAGGCGGCTGCAAGCGTCGTCGCCGCGTGCGGTTCGCCCTGCGCTAGCGCAAGTTCCGCCCGCGCTAACAATACTGCTGCCTGACCCGCAGATACTCCCAGAGCCGTAAACTGGTTCCATGCGCGAATTAAACTATCGGCGACTTCACTTTGCGGGCGCGCCAGCGCGACCAATGCGCGACCCCTCTGCGTGAGTGTCACCGCCTTGTCGAGAGGCATTTCCAACGCTTCAAATCGCTCCAGCGCACGGTCAAACAGCGCCAGCGCCTCGGGAAGTAGTCTTAGCTCCAAATAGACATCCCCGAGTAGTTTTTCAGTAGTGGCTAGGTGCTGCGGAATGTCCAGAGATTCAAACCTCCGTCTGGAGAGTTCTAGCTCGGCCAGCGCCTGACGGTAGTCGCCGCGTGCAAGGTGAAGCAGCGACGCGGCACCAAGCGCCATGGACTCGAGAACCGGGTAACTGTACTTACGTGCCTGAATTTCGACTTGCTTAAAGAGCAACGCGGCAGCGCGAGAATCGCCCGTTGACGTGTACACGTTTGCCATGCCGATATCACTCATCATGGAGTGCTCGTGGTCGTCAATCGTCGCAAAGAACGCAGATGCCTCTCGGTAATGCCGCAAGGCCTCTGTATAGTTTTCACAGTAGTAATACAGGTTGCCCAAATTCAAGCCCACCGTGCTAGCCGCACGTACCTCACCGCTGTTGATGAGCTGCGGAAGCGCCGCAATGCCGCATGCTGCCGCTTCTTCATGCTGGCCCAGCACCGAAAACGCCATCATTTTCGGCACCTGCGCATTTGCCGCATGCCCCTGCTGACCGACCGCTCTGAAGCGTTCTGTCGCGTCGTCCAGATGCTTGATCGCATCGGTCATCTTGCCTCGCGTGAGTTCCGCGATGCCCTTCACCCATGCTGCAATGGCCTGAACTTCCGTGTCTGATGGCGATGCCGTGCCTTCGGGCACCGCGCCTCGCAACGCGCCAAGCGCTTCTGCGGCAACCACAACGTCGCTCGGCGCGCTACTCCACGCCGCAATGGCAGCGTCCTTCAGCGCCCAAGCCAACGCCAGACTCTGCGCATCATCGAGCCCTGCTGGAGGCGTAGCCTTCGACACGATGAGTTGTTTGGCAAGCTCGCTCGCCCAATCGCTTGGGGCGGTTATTGAGGAGGGCGACTCGGCTGACACGCTTGATTCATCCTGATGCTTTTTGGCGCGCACCGGCGCGCGCGTACATGCTAGCTGCGTGCGGCAATCATGCCGGTGTGAACCGGCAACCCGATGCTAACTTCCTGTAACCATCAATTATCAGTTCAGTGTGCGCCGCGGTAATGCACACTGTTTTTGGAATGACTGATGATTACGAAAGAAACTTTCGACAGCGTCAAAGAAGAGGCGGTGACTGCCGACACCTCAGGCCTGCTGATTGAGCTCGATGAAATTGGTGGTGGGAATTGCTCCTTTGGACGATTTAGCGCTTGACTGTTTCGTCCGTTTGACTGGTGGCACGGGGTGGGTCGCGGCCAAACCGCTCCTAAAGGCAGAACGCACCCAGCCCTGCGTTCGCTAATTTGCCCGCATACCCACCTGAATCGGTGGTAGCTCAACGGCGTCGCTGCCGAGCTTGAGCGTCATCCAGTAGGTGCCAGCGCGCACGTTTTCCAGCCGGAATCCGCCCAGATCGTCGAGCGTTGCCGTGCGGGTTGACTGCGAGTTGTGATCGTTTTTCGTGTCTACTGATAACGCGATGGAGCCGACATCGTCGGGACCGAGAATTTGTCCGGCCAGCACGTAGCTGTCGGCGGCGGAAACGATGCGCAGGTCAATGTCTCGACCCTGTGCGGAAAACAGCATGTGGCGTCCCTCTGTGGGGGCCGAACGCAGGCCAAGCGCCATCGGGGTGGTGCTCCAGCTATCAAACGTGAGCAC
>JAYWAQ010000779.1:0-2770 GCA_043782305.1 Burkholderiales bacterium | reverse complement strand
AGCAGCCGGTGGCGATGATGCCGTCGGCACCACCGGATGTCCTGACCGAAGCTTTTTTGCGCGGCGCAGGCCTCACGCCAGCAGCGTTGCCGCATGGTCTGACGCCCGAGATCATGACGACAGTCGGAAGTTTGTTGCGCAGTGCGACGGCCGGTGCCATCGACATGCTGGCCGCGCGTGCAGCCACCAAGCGTGAGGTTCAGGCGAGTGTCACCATCATTTCGGTTCAGGCTAACAATCCACTCAAATTTTTGCCGAATGCGGATTCTGCACTTCAGCAATTGTTGGGCAAAAAAATGCCTGGGTTCATGCGCGCTGACGTCGCCATGAAAGACGCGTTCGAAGACTTGCGGGCCCATGAAGTCGGCGTAATCGCTGGAACTCGCGCAGCGCTGACTGAGGTATTGGGCAAATTCGATCCCGCTGTGCTCGGCGACAAACTGACGAAAGGATCGGTGCTTGAGAGCCTGATGCCGTCAGCACGCAAGGCCAAATTGTGGGACATGTATCTTGAGCGGTATCTGCAAATTCGCAGAGAGGCGGAAGACGATTTTCAGAGCATTTTTGGACGAGCTTTCGTTCAGGCCTACGAGCTGGAAACAGCACGAATCAAAGGCGACACCAGCGGATCCGGAGGGGATTGATAATGATGAATGCGGGCGATTTGCGACTTGAATCGGCTAGTTTTTCTCACGACGGTGGGCGTGACTACAACGAAGACGCGGTGGGCGACAGCGACGCGTTTGGCGCAGTCAGGCTGTTCATGCTGGCCGATGGCGCAGGCGGGCAGGGTGGCGGCGACGTTGCGGCACGCACCGCGATTGCGGCAGCGCGAAGCGAGTTCATGCGAATGCCGGCCTTTAGCCCGGAAACTCTGGTTCGTTGTCTGACCAGTGCGGATCTTGCGGTGCGCAAGAAGCAGGGCGATGAAGCACGTCTGGCGCGAATGGCCTCGACCTTTGTTGCCGTGTTGGTCGACTATCGTCAGCGCAAGGCCTTAATCGGCAATCTTGGTGATTCGCGCTGTTATGTGTTCCGCCAGGATCGCATCATCGCTCAATCCTACGATCACAGTCTGGTGCAGCGTTTCATCGATGCAGGTCTGTATCCGGCAGAAAAATTGCGCGAGCACCCCAAGCGTAATGTGCTGTACGCCTCGCTCGGTGCCAACGAAGAGGCGGTTGAGCCGTATTTGAGTCCGGTTCCCATCGATTTGATGTCGGGTGATGGCATCGTCTTGTGCAGCGACGGTGTTTGGGAATTGGTCGACGAACCGACGCTTTGCAAATTGCATGGCTCTAGTCCGAACGTCGCGGCATGGCGAGAATTGCTGGTGTCGGCGGTGCGCGGTCGCATGGCGCCCGGACATGACAATTTCAGTGCGCTGTTAGTGCGCTGCATTGCCAATCCGCAAGCGGTTGACGACGACGATCAGCGCACAATGCCACCGATTGCTGCACACGCATGACACTATTTAGTGCCGTTTTACGTCTATCTCCCTGCGCACCAATCGCCTGTAACTTGTTGTAACGCGTTTTGGTGTCGCAGTGGCTTGCTATGGCGGTAATCCCGTTGTAGGCTTGCGACTCGGCAGATTAGAAGCGTCGGTTTGTTTTCGTTGGTGAAAAAACCGCGATGGTACGTTCAGACGTTAAACATAGTTATTCGGGGGCAGAATAGTTGTGACGGACTTTCAGCGATTTGCGGAGCCGATAGCAGGGGATCTGCCTTGCGGGCCAGACTGCGAGTACGACAGCGATTTTCTTGCGCTGTCACAAGCGGTGGTGGGAAAGCCCGAGCAGCAGTTTGGCGACACGGTTATTCCAGCCGTTGAGCCTGATTGGCGTGTCGTTGATTCGCTGGCTCAAGCAATGCTTGAGCGCACTAAAGACTTGCGTGTTGTTGCCTGGCTTGCGCTTGCCAACACGCAGCTGCGAGGTGTAATTGCTTTCGCCGGTGGCCTCAAACTCATGCTCACGATGTGTGAGCTTTATTGGGATGCTGTCCATCCACGCATAGAAGTTGACGGCGATACCGATCCCTATCTGCGCATGAACGCAATCTCGGCGTTCTCTGGCACTGAGTTTTCGGGCGAAGATCGACTGATTCAGGCGCTACGCGCCACAACGCTCGTGAAGTCGCCAGTCGTGCTCACGTACCGTGAGGCAGAACTTGCATTTTCGAACGCCACCGGATCGGCCTACAGCCGTGCACAGGTAGAGCAGATCCTCACCGATGCTATCGCCGCCGACAATACTGAAGCGTTGCTCGTCATCGATGCGTGGCAAAGCTATCAGACTTTGCGGACGCTACTGGATGAAAAGGTTTCGGCCGAAGATGCGCCCGACATGGATCGACTCGGCGATGTGCTGAAAGCGGTTGCAGTCGGCATCGAACGCATGCAGTCCGGCAAGTCTTCCGGTGCGGCGGACGATACAGATATCGATGGGGCCGAATCAACTACCGGTGCCGCTTCGGCGGAGCCCGGCATCTCAGGGCAGGTTAGAACTCGAGAGGATGCACGACGTGCTCTCGACCGCGTTTGCGAATACCTCGAACGCCATGAACCCAGTAGTCCCGCCTCGCTGTTTGCGCGACGTGCCCAGCGCATGCTGAACATGCCGTTTTTGGAAATCATGCGCGAACTATCACCGGACTCAATGGCGCACCTGGAAATGCTGACGGGTGCGCAAGCCAAAGAGCAGGATTCTTGAAACGGTAAATCAGCGGCATTTTCTTTTTTCACACAGGAGTAAACAGATCATGGCAC
>JAYWAQ010000778.1:0-7681 GCA_043782305.1 Burkholderiales bacterium | reverse complement strand
GAGGTCTTCGACGCAACTTCTTTCACGAGCTGGGCGCCCATGTTTTGCAGTTTGTCTTTGAGCTCGATTTCTTTAGCGACCGATACGCCGTCTTTGGTGACGGTCGGTGCGCCGAACGAGCGCTCAAGCACCACATTGCGGCCTTTCGGGCCGAGCGTGACTTTAACGGCATTGGTGACGATGTTCACACCCTCGATCATGCGGGCGTGCCGCGCCCCACATCGCGCGCTAGGCGGCGTTGGTCGCCTGACTGGCTCTTTCGCTCAACTCTGTCACACTCATTTGAGGTAGGTGTCTGCGTCGCCATTCGGTGTAGTCAAACCGTTCACGCGAAAGTGACGCAACAAAGCGCTCCGCTTCAACGGTACCAAGTGCCGCGACCAATGCCGCCATGCCTTCGGCGCGAATTTCAGAGTCAGTTTTCACAACGCTACTTTATATTTTTCAGCCGCTCATGCGCCGCATCAATGATGCGATTTCAATTGCGCGGCGTTAAGAGCCGCACGAACGCGTGCTCGTGCGTCCTCTATTGTGAAGGTGCGCGCGCGCGTGGCTATCGCATCGAGCGAGAAATTTGCCTCTTCGTTGATCTGCTTTTTGATCGCCCACAGTTCCGCTAGAACGGGATCGACGCTTGATGAGCGCTTGTGACGCGTAAGGTTCGCAGAATCAGTTGTGTTGATTTCATTCGTCATTTTCACTCTCCAACAATTCATCGGGGGTCGCGAGAAGCGGTGGTCGGTAGCCCAATTGACTAATCGCCACCTGCAACCGAAATTTCGCCGATGGGCTGGCGAAATGCGCAAAGTTCAGCGTCGCGACGAAGTCTATTTGCTCAACGGTTGCGATAGCAATATGTATCGCATCCTCAGGCTCAGTCGGTGGAACCGCGCCCGCCAAAATTAGTCGTTCCGCGAGCTTGCGGGCTTCGTCCGATTCCGAAAGCAAAGAGACGCCTTCACAAATCGCCAACCGGCGTTCTGCCGCCGCAGGGTCGCCACGAGACGCCTCGTCCAACACCAAACGAGAGATGAACGGATCAAACTCGCTGCCACGAAGCTCCCACCAAAGTCGGCAAGAGAGTTGACGCGCCGCGTTGCGTAGATTTTCGCTAGGCCGCGACGTGAGGTAACTGATAACTGAGGTTTCGACGTAAACGCGGGGTTTCATGGGACGAATTATGCGCCCGACCGTTCTCTAAGCAGGGTTCAACAGCGCTCGCGAGTTGACGTCAGAAAGGCAGTAAGGTGGAGCGAAACTACGTTCCAAAACGTGACCCCACGAGCCGCAAGCTGCCCCTTTGGTGATCAACTGATCATCAAGGCAGGGAGCCCGTAAAGCCGGCAACATCAACAGGGCCAGCCGAATCGTTGCCAACGCCGCGTGACACAAGTGACGTGCGTTGCTACATCTATCTCGTGTGTCGCCCGCTGACACCAGACTTGTCGCTGAGAAGCAACGCACAGCATTGAGAAAGCGATGTCGAAAGGAGTGTCACTTGCGTCACTGCAAAGGCTTTCATCAGCCTCTGCGCATTGCATATTCATTCGCGCTCGCCGCGTCGTCACCGCGGTAATCCGACTTTGGCTCGAGGCCCGCAATCATGCGTGTTCCACCCGTGCCTCGGTCTGGCTGGAAACCGTTTCGCTTAAGGCGATTGGTAAAGTTGTTTCTATTCAGTGTTCGCCGCACGCCGCATGCGTCGGCCCAGTTCAAGTACGCTTTGAACAGCGCCGCGCTGGTCGCTCGGCACGTCGCGCCCGTGTCACATTCATCCGCGACAAATTGCGCTACCTGATCGGCTTCCAAACGCCACTGGCGTGCCGCATCGGAACTGCTGTTGCATTGCGTAAACGCGCTGGTGTCGCTCAGGCGTTGCAGCCCCGCCAGCGCTAAATTTAGGATGCCAGGTAACTCCTCTTTGAGCTTGTCGATCAGATAAACATCGCACTCCGCGCCTTCGAATTTTCTATTGAAATTCAGAATGACCGCGCGGCGAACCAGGGCCTCCGAAAAGTCCCGTGTACGCGGCATGTGGTTGGTGCCAAACCAGTGCTTGGCGAACGGCTTGAAATCGAACGGATCTCGGTGTTTATGCTCGGCGGTAGTGGTCTCGCCCGAGACGAGCGATTTGAGCTGCGCATCGGCGATTTCGGCACCCTCGGCAATCTCCGTCACGATGTTGGCAAGACGCCCTTGCAGGTGGCCGCGTTGAAAGCGGTTTTCAAACTGATTGGGCTGCACAGCGCAGACATGCTCTCGACCGACGAGTTCACCGATCAAGCTGAGCAAGACCGATTTGCCGTTGGCTCCGGCCCCAATGAGCATGAAGAACTTTTCAAGGTGGCAAGATGGAACCAATGTATAGCCCAGCGCTTCTGTCAGGACGTCCTTCTTTTCAGAGGCGTCCGCGTCACCGGAAAATATCTCGGTGAGGAATTGTTCGAATCGCGGTGCCCGCGCGGCACAGTCATACATCACCGGGATCATCGCGGTCTGTAATGGTCACGGTTGTGCTTTTGCAACGACCAACGACCGTTCGCGTAGGAGAGCTCTCCATTTTCGCAGTTGATGGAGTTTGCGTCTTCGTCAAAGCGTTGATCGGGCCGGTGAATTTCCGTTTTAATCATGTCGAGAACGGAATTCACCAGCGCGGACGTGAGCTCGGTGCTTCCGGACACATCGTGGATTTTTTGCTTAATTTCGCGATCGGTAATTCGACGCCACACGCCGTTGCCGCTCCATCTCCATACGCACCCCTTGGCATCGAGCAAGTTACCGCTACCGAAGGCTGTGATGACTGCGCGCGCTGCCTCCAGGTGGTCATTAGCGCGTGAGCTATTTGCTGGGTCGTATAACTTCGCGTCGTCCTTCAGACTAGTGACCGTTACCCGCGCCTTTGAGGCGATGAGCTTGCGCAAAAAATGGCGTTCCGAGTCCTTCAAATCACACAAAGTAACTAACCGCGCGAGCTCGCCCGTCAGTTCGTCGAAATCGGCCGTAGCATCGATCCTCATCTGCAGATCACGTCGCGAATGCTGCGGTTGGCGGGCCTTCGGGTCGGAGTCGTATCGGTTGACTGAATTGGCGATACGGCGCACGTCTTCATCGTCGCGGAGCGAATCGCAGCGCACGCTATTTTCCTCGGTCAACGGGGTGTAAATTGGTTGGGTGGTAACACCGTTTTTACGCCTGTTTTTATTCATGATCGGTACTGTCGTTGCCATGGTAGAGGCCCTACGCGGGGTTATTCATTGCCAACCATGCTAGAACCGCGACAGTCTCTTTTTGGTGTTTAATCCCCCGCCCAGAACGGTCATTACTTCCCGACTTTTAGGACAACACGTGGTAGGAAAACGTCTACCCGAACAGATTCACGGCCGACAGAAGTGGCTCGGCAAATTCGGACTGCGGCATAAGCGAAACTTCAGGGCATAAGGCGCGGCGTTAATAGCACGCGCGAACTGGAGTTTTTTACGTTGAAGAAGTCATCGGTTGCCAAGAAGCAGCGCAGGAAATGGAGCGCGGAATTAAAAGCCAAAGTCGCTTTGTGTGCATTTCACGAGGACAAGACATTGGCACAACTCTGTGCCGAGTTTCAGTGCATAGCACGCAGATCACCAAGCGGAAGGTATCGCTTGTTGAGCGAGCTGCTTCTGCTTTTGCGGGGGGAGCAGGGGCTGATCGGCAGCCCGCTGTTGATGTTGTTCCGCTGCACGCAAAGATTGGCGAGTTGACGCTGGAGAATGATTTTTTAGAACGTGCGCTCACCAAGGCGGGACTGCCGAGCGCAAGATGATGATCGACCGAGATCACCTCTCCCCAGTGTCAAACAAGCCGTGCCGCGTCCTATAAACGTTGCTGACTTCGCGCGCAACTGAGGCAGCCCCCCACACCGCGTTGATGGCCTTCAATCTGATGAGCCCGTTTCGTCAGGCGCTGCTCAAACAAACCCTGCGCAGGGACGGCACCGACAAGCCGATCCAGCACACCCTCTCCACGCTGCGCCATCAGCTCTTCGCACAGCCCGGCTTCATCACCCATGAGGGCCGCCGCCCTCTGCTCAAACTGGCCACTGCGATGCAAAAGCGCGAGTGGATTTCAGGGCTCTGGGATCAAGCCAAACAGTTCGATCTACCCGTGGAGTTCGCTACCCAATTTACACAACCTGATGCTTCCTAATGGAAAATCTCGGTTCATGCCCCCATCCCCCTTTCCCCAGCCTCTCCTTCGGGGGAGAGGGAGGAAGTCACCGCTCACGCTCGCCGCGCGGCTTCAATCAGCGCTGCCAATTTGGCATGCGCCTCACGCGGACTCAAATCGTCGGCATCCAGCGCGGCCAACTCAACGAGTAACGGCGACGGCGGCGTCACGGCTTCAACGGGGGCGAGGACCGAGGCGAACATATCCACTTGTGGCGCGCCATGCGTACGCTCTTTTTCAAGCCGCTCCAGCTCGCGTCTTGCGTCGCGAATCACCTCGGCCGGCATGCCCGCAAGCTTTGCCACGTCGATCCCGTAACTGCGACTAGCGGGTCCTGCTTTCACCTCGTGCAGGAACACCACTCGATCACCGTGCTCGACAACGGAGACGTGCTGATTCACGCAGGTGGCGAAATCGTTCGCCAGCTCAGTCAGCTCGAAATAATGGGTAGCGAAGAGGGTGAGGCTTTGCGCTTTGTTGATGAGGCGTCGCGCGATGGCTGTGGCGAGCGCGAGGCCGTCAAAGGTGGACGTGCCGCGTCCGATTTCGTCAACGATCACTAACGAATTCGGCGTAGCGCGCTGCAGAATCGCGGCGGCTTCGGTCATCTCCACCATGAAGGTGGAGCGGCCCGAGGCAAGATCATCACTGGCGCCGATGCGCGTGAGCAGTCGGTCAATCGGGCCAATGGTGGCCTGATTCGCCGCAACGAAGCATCCTGCGTATGCCATGATGACGGCGAGCGCAGCTTGTCGCATGTAGGTGCTTTTGCCGCCCATGTTCGGGCCGGTGAGGATTACGCAGACACGTTTGCTGTCGAGACGCAGATCGTTTGGAATGAATTGATCGACCAGCGATTCAATGACCGGGTGCCGCGCGCCGGAGAGTTCAAGGCAGGGCAGCGTTGTGAAATTTGGGCGTGCGAGTTTGAGCGTTTCGGCACGCTCGGAAAAATTGGCGAGTACGTCGAGTTCCGCGAGTGCTGCACCGGCATGGCGGAATGCGTCCAGCGCGGGCGAAAGGAGTTGAAGCAGCTCGTCAAACAAACGCTTTTCCATCGCCAGCGCGCGGTCGTTCGCGGCGAGCGCTTTGTCCTCAAAGGCTTTGAGTTCGGGCGTGATGTAGCGCTCAACGTTTTTAAGCGTTTGTCGACGCTTGTATTCGACCGGCACCTGCCCGGTGTAGCTCTGTGAAATTTCAATGTAGAAGCCACTCACGCGGTTGTATTCGACGCGCAGATTCGGGATGCCGGTGCGCTCGCGCTCAGTGGCCTCCATCTCCGTCAAAAATGTACTGCTGTCGTTCTGAATCGCGCGAAGCTCATCGAGATCAGCGCTGTACCCACCGGCAATCACGCCGCCGTCTCGCACCACCAGCGCGGGCTCGTCCATCACGGCGCGTTGCAAGAGCGTTAGCCACTCGGGCGCGATGGTGACGGCGTCACTCAAGCGATTGAGTGTTTCGTTGTGACACTTCGCCAGCGCTTCAGCAATGCGCGGTAGCGTGGCCAGTGTGGTGCGCAGCCCTGCCAGCTCGCGCGGGCGCACGCTGGCCATTGCGATGCGGCTGGCGATACGTTCGATATCCGACAAACCGCGCAAAAAATCCTGCATCGCTACGAAATTGACGGCCTGATCGCGGGCGAGAGCTTCCACGGCTTCGTGGCGCGAACGCGCTAGCGCCTGATCGCGCGGCGGCTCACACAGCAGCGCGCGCAGCAAACGCGAACCGGCCGCCGTTTCACAGCGGTCGAGCAGGGACAGCAAAGTGGGTTCCGCCGCACCCGACAGCGCCTGCGCGATTTCCAGATTGCGTAGTGTGGCGGCGTCCATTTCCAGCGATTCGCTGCCGCGCTCGACGTGAACCGTTGACACCGGCAATCGCGTGCCGCCATTAACCAGTCGGACGAACGCAAGCCCCGCCCCGACCGCATTGATCGCGAGCGGAACGCGTTCAATATCAAGGTGCGCAATCGTTGTCGTGCAGAGCGCCTGCGTCAACTCATCCGTAGCGCGCGTCGGCGTGAACTCGTAGTCCGGTCGCGCGCGCAGCATGAAACCGTCACCGAGCACCTCGCGCAGGGCGGTGGCCGTGGTTTCCGCATGCACGATCTCGGCGGGGTCTTTGCGCGCCAGATAGACGGCCAGCTCACTGCGCTGCATGTCGCGCAGCACGAGCGTCCCCGACGATGCATTGATCAGCGCAACACCTGCGCGCGCGTTGTCCAGCGTTACGGCGGCCAGAATCGTCTCTTTGCGCGGATCAACCAGCGTGGAGTCGGTGACCGTGCCCGGCGTCACGATACGGGCTACCTTGCGCTCTACGGGCCCCTTGGTGAGTCCCGGAACGCCGAGCTGCTCCACGATGGCCACCGTGATGCCCGCGCGCACCAGACGGGCCAGATAGCCGTCAATCGAATGAAACGGCACGCCCGCCATCGGGATCGGCGCGCCGTCCGACTCGCCGCGCGCGGTTAGCGTAATGTCCAATAGCTTCGCGGCACGCCGCGCATCGTCAAAAAACAGCTCGTAAAAATCCCCCATGCGGTAGAGCACGAGCTTGTCCGGGTGCTCGGCTTTGAGCGCCAGGTACTGCAGCATCATGGGTGTGTGGGCCATTTTTCTGGGAGTCAGCTTTTTTGTGCAATCGCCGCTAGATAGGGGCTAGTACGTCAAAACGCCATTTATCGATAAATTCAGTTAAGGGTGTACAGCCCAAGTGCAGCGGTCACTTCAGAGAAAAGCTGAGCTAATTTTCACACTTGCCAGAAGCTGTGGGAGCGGTTCCACCGCGATAGCCTCAGCACGCGAGAATCGCGATGAAACCGCTCCCACAGTTGAGATTCTCGACCGTCGTCTTACCGCTATTTCTTCTGCAAAGTCGTCAGCATTTCCGCAAAGATCTTCGGAGTACCCGCCACAATGGAACCGGAGTCCATGTAGCTGTCCTCGCCATCAATGCCCGTGACCAGTCCACCCGCTTCAAGAATCATGAGCGCGCCAGCCGCCATGTCCCACTGGTTGAGTTTCATCTCCCAGAAACCATCGTAGAAGCCCGCCGCAACGTAGGCCAGATCGAGCGCAGCCGAGCCCGGACGACGCAAACCAGCCGTTTTCGGCATCATGTTTTTGAGCTGATTCACATAGTCGTCAAACGCCGCTCCGGCGCGGAATGGGAAGCCGGTGCCGATCAGCGCGTCACGCAGTTTGAGCGTTTTGGAGACCCGCATGCGGCGGTTGTTCATGAACGCGCCAGCCCCGCGCGACGCGGTGAACAGGTCATTGCGATTCGGGTCGTAAATCACGCCCTGTGACAGTTTTCCCTTCTCCTGCAGCGCGATGGACACGGAGTACGTCGGCATGCCGTGCAGAAAGTTGGTGGTGCCGTCGAGCGGATCGATGATCCAGATGAAGTCACTGTTCGGATTGCCACGCGTTGCGCCGGAGCCTTCTTCGGCGATGATGCCGTGATTGGGATA
>JAYWAQ010000777.1:0-2783 GCA_043782305.1 Burkholderiales bacterium | reverse complement strand
CGGTCTTTTGCGGCACCGCATTCCACTTTGCCACAACCAGACCACGCCGTGTTTCTTCGGCGCGGTTTGCGGCTCCAGGCCGATTACTACGCTAACCCCTCGTTTGTGGACTCCCCCCGAAAGGCAAGAAACTGATCGATAGGTCTGGCGAAACGGAAGGGCTTGCAGTCGCGCTGTGACGTAAATGCGCCGGCAACATAGGTGGGCTCTATCGTGGCCCGTGCCATCATGGAATCTGCGGGAGTGCGGTGCCAATCGCTACACGCGGCAGACGACGAATCGTTGCCAGAGGGGCGCGTTTACGACAATGAGGGAAATGCAGTCGCCGCGAACGACGCCGTCGCTGAGTTGTGTGGCTACACGGGAATGAAGCAGCGATTCCGCCCTTTATAACTTTGCGTTGAAATGCCTAATAGACGCGGGTTAGATGCCGAAATTCAGTAAAGTCGACTACTCGCACTTATTTGTGCTAGCCCCATTGAGGCCGCGCTTTCAGCGAAAAGCTGCCTACCAGAATTTCCACCAGGCCGAACCCGATTCAACCGCCGGGCGGCTATAGGTCGAGCGATACACTCGCTCGGTGTCCGCGGCAACCTGGGTGTTGCCCATCGCCTGATAGCTCTGCACCATGATGCGCAGCGCTTCTTCGTTCGCAGGCGTGTTCGGGAAATTCGTGATGCAGCTCTGCGCGCGGTTGATCGCGGCCTGATAGGCGCCGCGATTGAAGTAGTAGCGCGCAATATGCGCCTCATTCTGCGACAGGGCGTTGACGAGGTAGCGCAGGCGCAGGCGCGAATCGCCCGTGTACTTGCTCTGCGGAAACTTGTCGACCAGCGTTTTGAACGTGGCGTAGGCCTCGCGGGCGGACTTCTGGTCGCGTTCCGACAAGTCCTGTGTCGCGATGAACGAGAGCAGGCCCAGGTCTTCGATGAAATTGGCCAAACCCTTGATGTAGTAAGCGTAATCGACGTTTTCGTGATTCGGGTAGAGCTTGATGAAGCGGTCGGCTGCGGCGATTGCCTGGGCGCGCTCGCCCAGCTTGTATTGGGCGTAGGCGGTGTCGATGATCGCCTGTTGCGATTGCACGCCATACGGGAAGCGCGATTCGAGCGTTTCGTACAGCTTGACGGATTCCGCGTAGTTGCCAGCCGACAGCGCCTCTTTCGCACGCTTATACAATGCCTCTACGCTCTGCTTTTGCGGGTCTTCGGTTTTGCCAAACATGCCGCTCATCGTGCCGCAACCGGACAACAGCACGCTCGCCATGAGCATGAAAACAAGACTTTGTACTTTAGCGGCTAGGCGCATGGCTTTTCCTGAGGATCACATCGAAACATCGAACACAAATCGGATTATAGGTGTCAGAAATAGACGCTGCGCAAGCGGCAATGCCGCCACAACGGTACGCGTGACCTTATGACTCAGGAAATCACGATTCCGTTCTCGCTGGCGGGCACCCGGCTCGACGGCGCGCTGGCACAGCTTTTTCCCGAGCATTCACGCAGTCGGTTGAAAGCGTGGCTTGAGGAAGGCCACGTCAAGGTCGACGGCGAGGTGCTGCCGGGCAAGACCAAGCTCGATGGCGGCGAAATCCTCATCGCCGACCTGCCAGCGCCGGAAATTCAAACCGAAGCGCTGGCCGAGGACATTCCGATCAGCGTGATCTTTGAAGACGAGCACTTGCTCGTGATCAACAAGCCGCCGGGCCTTGTTGTACATCCCGGCGCAGGCAATCGCGAAGGCACGCTGCTGAACGCGCTTTTGCATCATGCCCCGCAGCTCGCCAACGTGGCGCGGGCGGGTATCGTGCATCGGCTCGACAAGGATACGAGCGGCGTGATGATGGTGGCGAAGACAGCGCTGGCGCAGACGCATCTGGTGCGTCAGCTTCAGTCGCACAGCGCCTCAAGAGAATACGTGGCCTTGGTGCATGGTGAGGTCAAAAAAGGAGGCACGATCGAGAACATGATCGGCCGCCATCCGAAAGATCGCACGCGCCAGGCGGTCGTGGTGTTCGGCGGCAAGACCGCGGTGACGCATTACAAAGTGCGCGAAGCGTTTGGCGGCCCGGCGCTCAAGGGGCGGCATTACACGCTGCTGGAATGTCAACTAGAAACCGGGCGCACGCACCAGATTCGCGTTCACTTGTCGAGCCAGCAGCGCCCGCTGGTGGGCGACGCCACCTACGGAAAACGCGGTGACGTGATGTTCGGTCGGCAGGCGCTGCATGCATGGCGGTTGACGGTGGTGCATCCGTTCACCGGCGAGAAAAAGCGCTTCGTCGCACCGATGGCGATGGACATGAAAAACCTTTTGAAGGGCCTGCGCGCTGAACGCGATAATTTGCCTGAGGAAGACGACTTCGACGACGATTTCGAAGAGGACGGCAATGAGTTTATTTATGTGCGTGATTAGGGCGTGTTAACACGCCCTTGCCATTTGTGGTTCAGCTAATTCAGCCTGAGTGGCCTGCGCCGCCGAACATCCACGCTGCGATGACGACACGGCGAGGTGGCGTCAGTTGCGCACCGTACGACGAATTAAATCTCGGTTATGCGACGAAAGATGATCGCGCGGCCGTGGCTGAAAACGAACGTCTCGTTGCCAGCGCGATGGGCGTCCAGACAGACGCGATTCGTTGGGTGTATCAAGTCCACGGCGTCGATGTGCATCACGCAGAATCATTGCCGTTGAACGCGCCGCTGGGATCGACAACGATTGCGGGAGACGCCATTGTGAGCCATACGCCGGGCCTTGTTTGCGGGATCAAGATTGCGGATTGC
>JAYWAQ010000776.1:0-2786 GCA_043782305.1 Burkholderiales bacterium | reverse complement strand
TTATTACAGCCAAAAGCTGTAATACCTGATTGCTATTGAAGTCGAATACCCGACGCCGATGCGTCGATCAGGATTTGCAAACGTTTCGCCCGCGTTTCTTCACGTTTGGCGCTGGTCACGCGCCAACTCATCTGCCGACGATAGCCGGGCGGTTGCACCTCGAAAAATTTCCATGCTGCTTTTTTTTTGAACGTGCGAATATCGGCAGCTGCCAGTTCCGGCGCTTCCTGCTCAAACGAATAGACGCCGGTTTTAACGTGCGAGCGGGCCTCAAACGCCGCGATCCCGGCGGGCTGCATTCGCCCGTCTGCAGTCAGCACCGCAACGCGATTGACGTTCACGACGCTCCAGATGCTCGTCGGTTTGCGCTGCAACGTCAAAAAAATGAGCGTGCGCAAATCCAGCAGCTTGCTACGCATGGCTTCGGGATACGACGCAAATACTGCGGCAATATGGGGTTGTTTGATTGGGTGCATTTGCTGCATCAGATTGGCGATCAGTCGCGGGCCTTTCCGAGTGTCTGCAAAATTATCGCGCATCTGTGGTCATGTGCCCGCTGCCTTACTATTGCCCCGCAACACGATGGCAATGGAGATGAGTATGGTCAATAGTTGTGCAGGTGAAAAGAGCTTCGGCGCCCGACTTGCCGTTGGCGCAGTGCTGCTCGCCGCCGGTGCTGGCAGTCGTATGGGCGGGCGACCCAAATCATTACTCGAACTTGACGGCGTGCCGCTTGTTCGCAGACAGCTGGCGGCCCTTGCGGACGCCGGTGTTAATGAGGTGGTTGTGGTGCTGGGGCACTACGCCGACGCCATTGAATCGGTGGTGGCCGATTGTCCGGTCAAATTTTTCCGTAACCTTTCGCCTGATGACGGCCAGGCGTCGTCGCTTCGTATTGGCCTGAAGGCGCTGGGGGGGAAACTCGATGCAATAGTCATTGCGCTTGCTGATCAGCCAATGATCGAAGCTAAGGATATCGCTGCGCTGATCGACGCATTTGCTGTACGTGACGTCGATGGCAACGGCTTGATGGCGGTGCCGCGCGTCGCAGGCGAGCCAGGCAACCCTGTGATTATTCGCTCCGCATTGATGAACGAATGGCTGCGAGGCGACATCAATGCCGCAGGTCGCCGCTGGCGTGAGAAGAACCCCGAGCGCGTGCTCTGGTTCGACACCGACAATGTTCACTATCGCGTTGACATCGACACGTCGCAGGACATCGAACAATTTGCCGCGCAAACCCACCGCGTGCTGCGTTGGCCTGACCCGCCTGACTCACCATAGACTCACTCAGCAAAGTGACGTGAGTGTGAACGCGACAAAACCGCT
Source organism: Burkholderiales bacterium (assembly GCA_043782305.1). Lineage (GTDB taxonomy): Bacteria > Pseudomonadota > Gammaproteobacteria > Burkholderiales > Casimicrobiaceae > Casimicrobium. Next base: position 1,457 of record JAYWAQ010000776.1, on the reverse strand, counting down.
TACGCGCAACGCACCATCACGTTTGAAATCTCTACACTAAAAGCACGCGCTATTCTTGCGGTCAATATCGATAAAAAGCGCAAGGAGAAACTGTCATGACTGAACAGGTGAATCAACACGCGACGCAACACGTAATGGTGAATGTCGAAGGGCCGATCATGACCCACTCGCTGAACCGTCCCGACAAGAAAAATGCTCTGACCAACGCGATGTACGGCGTGCTCGCGGATGGATTGCAGCGCGCGCATGACGACGCGGCGATTCGCTGCGTCCTGATTCGCAGCGAGGGCGACAGCTTCACCGCGGGCAACGACTTGAGCGATTTCGCCTCGATCTCGGCGGGATCAGGCCCGGCGGTTCGCCACGTCACCCGGTTTCTGCACGGGCTCGCAGTGGCAGACAAGCCTATCGTCGCTGCCGTGCACGGACTCGCTGTTGGCGTTGGCACCACCATGCTGTTGCACTGCGACGTGGTGTGCGTCACTGAACAGGCACATCTGATCACGCCATTCGTCAACCTCGCGCTGGTGCCCGAGGCGGCGTCCAGCTTGCTGTTGCAGGCACGCATTGGCTACGCTCGAGCGTTCAGCATGATTGCGCTGGGCGAGCATGTGGACGGCAAGACAGCGGTCGAATGGGGATTGGCGCGCTACCTGACCGCACCGGAATCTCTGCACGCCAAGGCGTTGGCCGTGGCGCATGCGCTGGCCGAAAAGCCTATCGGCGCGTTGCGCGCCACGAAGCGCCTGATGCGCGACAGCGCGCTCATCGCACAGACGATGGATCGGGAGAGCGGGGTGTTCGCAGAGCGACTGAAAAGCCCGGAGGCGGCCGAGGCATTTCGCGCTTTCGCCGAGAAGCGTGCACCGAATTTCGCGAAGTTCAGCTAGCGCGGAGCGGCCGCCGCAGGCACCTCAACATCCACATATTCGATGCGTCCGACGCGCGTCGCAATGGCCTCTTCATACGGCCTCACGCGACCGATCACCATAAACAGGCGCTTGCCGTCTTCGCCGCCGAGCGCGCACGCGATGCCCTGATTCGATACCGGGATGCGGCGCGTGATGGTGCCGCCTTCGAGCACTCGCACGAACTCGTTGGTGCGCGGCGACGCGACCCACACAGCCCCTTCGGCGTCGAGGCAGATGCCGTCGGGCGCGAGTTTGCCGAGATCGGCCCAGACTCGACGGTTTGACAGCGTGCCGTCTTCGGCAATGTCGAACGCCGTGAGCCTGCGAGCGAATGTTTCCCCGATGATCAGTGTGCGGCCATCGGGCGTGATGACGGTGCCGTTTGGGAACAACATGTCGTCCGCAGCGACCAAAGCTTTGCCACCGGGCGACACCATCACCAACACGGTCGGTTTGGGCACGACGGGCTGCGTGAAAATATCAAAACCGAAGTTACCGATATAGGCGCGGCCCTTCGCGTCAACCACCATGTCGTTGCAATGAAAA
>JAYWAQ010000775.1:0-2793 GCA_043782305.1 Burkholderiales bacterium | reverse complement strand
CAGCTTCGGCTGCTTTTTTTATGTCAATTTTCAGGGGACGAATTTGCGTAAGAGCGTGCCCGCCTCAAACCAATCCAGGCACGACGAACAGGATTAAGAACGTTTAAGCCAAATCGTGTTGTCTTGTATAGCTTTGCATCGAATAATTCGGTTCAACGGGCGCGCCGCGCCCGCACTATCGAGGGGACAGTATGTTGATTCAAAAATTGTTGATGGCGACGATGTTCGCAGCGGGCACGCTGGGTTTAGTCGGCTGCGCGAGCGTTGCGCCGTCTGCCGATTACGCGACGCTGGACAAGGCAGCGCAAGCGAAGATGACGCCGGATTCGGTGGTGGCATCGTTGCGCGACGGTAACAAACGATTCGTGTCGGGCAACATGATCAAGCGCGACCTGATGAAGCAGGTGAAAACGACAGGCTACGCACAGTATCCGATGGCGACGATTGTCAGCTGTATCGACAGCCGTGCGGGCCCGGAGATCGTGTTTGATCAAGGTATCGGCGACGTGTTCAGCGCACGCGTTGCGGGAAATTTCGTCAACGAGGACATTCTGGGTAGCCTGGAATTTGCGAGCAAGCTTGCCGGCTCCAAAGTGGTCGTCGTCCTTGGGCATTCAAGCTGTGGCGCGATCAAGGGGGCCTGCGACGATGCGGTACTTGGCAATTTGACGGGCATGCTCGCAAAGATCAAACCTGCCGTGGCGGATGTGCCGATGGCGGGGGATCGCACGTCGAAAAATGATGCGTTCGTTCAAATGGTGGCGGAGGCGAACGTGAAGCGCACGGTCAACGACATCGTTACCAAGAGCCCGGTGCTGCGTGAGATGCAGGCGAAGGGCGAAATCAAAATTGTCGGCGCGATGCTCGACGTTAAAACCGGTGTGGTTAGCTGGTATTAGTCGGCGCCGGGAAACGCCTAAATAAACGGCACCCTCAGGTGCCGTTTTTACGTCTGCGACGCTCGGTTAGAACTTGTGACGCAGACCCACCGCAAATGAATTGCCGCGATCAAATCCGGTGATCTTGTCGTTCATAACAACGGTGTAGAGATCGGTGCGCTTCGACATCACGTAGTCGTAGCCCACTGAGAACGTCGCGCGCTTCGTGCCGTTGCGGGCGGTGACTGGTGCGGTCGACCACTTGGTGTCGGCGTAAGCAGCCAAAAACTTGCCGGGGCCAGCTGCCACGTCAGCGCTAAGGCTCCACGTTTTGCTCTCGGCGCTGCCCGCTGCGCCCGCGTAGTTGTCGTTCTTGGCGCGCTCATAGTCGGCGTAGAAGTTAGCGGGACCGAAGCCTGCTTTTGCCGCCAGCATCCAAGCTTTTTGCTGGTTGAAGCCAACGTTCACACTACCGATGGTGCCCGCGTTTGGATTGTTGGCACGCACGTTGTGGAAGAAGCCACCGAGCGCGAAAGGTCCGCCGAAGTACAGGAAGTTTGCGCCGATATTGCGATTGCTGCTATTGCCTGCAACTTCGCCCAATTGGTAATGCACGTTGGCACTAAAGCCGCCGAGGTTTGGCGTCGTGTAGCGCACCTGATTGCTCCAGCCGGTATCGCCCGCATTGGCTGCGGCCCAGCCGGTACCGTTAAACAACGGAACGTTGGCATGCAGCACGAGTGGCGAGAACGCGAAGGAATCGCCGAACGCGTTGAAGATCACCGTCGGCAGGAAGTTCGGGGCGAGATCGCGACCGATGTGAACCGAACCGAAGCCGCCCGACAAGCCCACCCACGCGTCACGGCTGAAGAAGTTCTCGTTGCCGTTGAAGCGGCCAACAGCGCCGGTGTCAGGACGGAAAAATCCCGTGATCTTGAATTCGGATTTGAGACCACCGCCAAGATCTTCCGAACCAGAAACGCCCCACCACGAGGTGGTCATGCCGTTGCTGTCGACCTTCGACGTGCGCTTGTCGCCCGAGTATTGAATCGAGCCAGCGAACACGTCGACCAGACCCGCGAGCGTGACGTTTTGTGCAAACGCGCCGGTGGCGAGTACTGCGCTGACGGCAGCTGCGACGATATTTCTTTTCATTGTTTACCCTCTGAAGTGGATTGGCAGTGTGAGTTAAATATTTTCCGCAACGTCAATGAAAGTCATGCGTCACGTGTTTGCAATATTTAAGCACTGCATCGGCTGAACGTCATGTAAACCGGGGCCATAGGCCGTATAAGCGTACGCAATGTTGCGCTGCGGCAACACGAATTGCGCACCAAAAAGCGGCGATTTCGGGTGATTTTTGGTCGATGAAATTGCCAAAAATAAATGGCAATGACGCAAACAGCTTTTCAATGAAATCCAGTTTTAACGTGGGCTGAATGCGAATTTAGCTCAATACCGACTTTTTGCAATTTGTGCGTCTAGCCCTCGTATAGTAACGCTTCCACATAAAAGCTGTTAAGCCTCGACCCGTAACACAATCTTCCCAAAATGGGTGCCCGCTTCCATCATTTGGTGCGCTTTGATGACCTCGGATAGTGCGAATGTCGCGTGAATGTTCGGGCGCAACGCGTCGGCGTTTTGTGCAAATTTCGGCCAGACCTGAGATTCGAGCGACGCGGCGATTGCGGCCTTCGCCGACTTCGGCCGCGCGCGCAACGTCGAGCCCGTCCACGTCAATCGCTTCATCATGAGCGGCTGCATATTCAGCTCGGCTTTCACGCCGTGCTGAAACGCGATCTGCGCAATGCGGCCTTCGAGCGCTGCGGCGGCCATGTTTTTCTGAAAATATGGCGCACCGACCATGTCCAGAATTACGTCCGCGCCGAGGCCGTTGGTCGCGGCTATCGTGGCC
>JAYWAQ010000774.1:0-2797 GCA_043782305.1 Burkholderiales bacterium | reverse complement strand
GGGCGGTTTCCGGTTTATCGGTGAGTTGGGTCCGTGAGTTATGTTCGAAGGGCTTTTGTCGCCAGCTTTCTTTTCGTTGCAGCGGTGACCGGAAACGCGTTTGCGACGGAGCCAGGCCTAGAACGCGCGATTGCACCTCCCACGCTACCTGCCGTGAATTTCAAGCAAGCGGTTGAAAAACTTTGGCCGTATTCGGCAAACGGCGCTGCAATCAACCGTGAGTACGTCTCGGGGAAGTACGATGCGGCTTTTCAGCTCGCCGACGCCGCGTCGAGCACGGACGATTTCGTTGCCACGTATTGGCGTGGACGACTCTATTTGGAAGGCAAAGGCGTTGGACAGGACGTTTCAAAAGGAATCGCGCTTTTAATCGTCGCGGAAGCAGCGGGCATTGGCTACGCGTCGTTGTCGCTGTGGCGGCTCTATTCGCAAGGTCAGCTCATGGAACGACAGGTTGACCTGGCCAACGAGTATCACGCGCGCTGGGTCGCATTTGAGATCGCGTACGCTGAGCGATGCATCGAGGACATCCCCATGTGGAAGGCGATGATGAATCTCGAGCTGGCAGGCACGTTACGGTATTGGAAGCAGCGATTGCGCTACCTGCAAAAGCTTTCAGTTTTTGCCGAGAAAGAACGCATTCGACGGCAGCTTGTAGATGCAGAGTCGCTGGGTGCAGCCATTAAAATTGGGTCATTGCCTTTGAAATGTCGGCCCGGCAGCCCCCCTGGATTGATGATGGCGCGCGCGAAAGTCGACGAATTGAGTGGCGACATTCTGGTGTTCGTGGGTGAAACGCTACAGCCTGACGGTGTGCTGGTAGGAAACGTCAGCGATCCACGGTTGACAATCGCTGCGATGCGGACTTTTGACGTCGCGTTTCAAAGCCCAGGGTGCAAATTTCCTTCTGAGTTGGTCAATCGGATTGTTCAAATTCCGTTTCTGTTTAAGCTTCAATAAGGGCCGTAGGGCAGAACGCTTGCGGTTCTGCCGAATGCGTTCACATGACGCGTTGCGGTTGAATTGCATTCGGTGTTGGCGCAAGGCAGAACCGCAAGCGTTCCGCCCTACGAGATCATAGCTATCGTTTGACGTTACTAACGATAAGCGTTACTATTTCGCATGGCGATCCAATCATTCAAGTGTGGCGACACGGCGAGATTGTTTGCTGGGCATCGCGTCAGGCGTTTTGTGAACATCGAGTTGGTCGCGATGCGAAAGCTTGCGATGCTGCATCGTGCGGCGACGCTTGGTGATTTGCGCATTCCGCCCGCCAACCATCTCGAAGCGTTGGCTGGCAACCGCAAAGGCCAACACAGTATCCGCATCAATCAGCAATGGCGCGTTTGCTTTGTGTGGACAGACAATGGCCCGAATGACGTTGAAATCGTCGACTACCACTGAAGGGAAATCAAGATGCGCAAAGTTCCTTATCCAACTCCCGGCGAAATTCTTCTCGAAGAATTTTTGAAACCGATGGGCATTACGCAATACCGTTTGGCCAAAGAGATTGGTGTATCGCAACGTCGCATCGGTGAAATCGTCACCGGTACGCGCGCAGTCACGGCCGACACAGGTTTGCGCCTATCCAAGTTTTTCGGGACATCCGAGGGGTTCTGGATCGGTTTGCAACTGGACTTCGATGCCGCGCGAGCGAAAGACGCGCTCGCAGAAGTGCTGGGAAAAATCAAGCCGTGGGAGGCGATGCCGCTCTCGCACACGATTGCGTAGTCGAAGCTGTGCGCGCTCTGGCGCACACCCTACGAAACCAGCGGCGTAGAAAAAGGCGCAACACCATGAAGACACAACACAATCGCCCGCACCCCGGTGCCACGCTGCGAGAAGACGTGCTGCCCGCGCTCGGGCTGTCGGTGACGGATGCTGCTGCGCAATTGGGCGTCACGCGTCCGGCGTTGTCGCGTGTGCTCAACGAGCATGCGGCGATTTCGCCGGAGATGGCGCGGCGCATCGAGGCGTGGCTCGGCACTGATCGCGGTGGTCGCGCCGAAATCTGGCTCGGCATTCAGTTGGACTTTGACCTTTGGCATACGCGCAAACGGCCAGCGCCGAAGGTGAGGCGTGCGCCTGCTGCAATTGCGTTTGCGTAGCTCGTGACGTGTGCATATACGTGACGTATTTGGTCAGGTGCGACCCCGATGAAAAAACTTGATGCCTTTGAGAAAGACTTGGTCGCCGCCTATGAAACAGGCGAACTCAAGTCCACATCGCCGACCAAACGCGATCTGAATAAATTCAAGGCGGCGGCGATAGCTACGTTCATCAAGGATCGGCGAATCAATATCCGTCTCTCGTCGCTAGACTTGATGGACATAGAGGCACGCGCTTTGGAAGAAGGTATTCCGTACTAGACGTTTATCGCAAGCGTGTTACACAAATTTGCCTCGGGGCGGTTGCTAGAAACGCCTTCTAATCTGGCTGCGAATTCAAGCGAGCGGACGAGCAAGCGTGGTGCCGCGTAGCGAAAGTCTCCGACAGCAACGGACACAAATTGCCATGAAAACACAACACAAGACCCCCGCACCCCGGTGCCACACTGCGTGGACACGTGCTTCCCGCGGTCGGGCTGTCTTTGACGGATGCTGCTGAACAATTGGGCGTCGCGCGTATGGCGTTGTCGCGTGCGCTGAACTAGCATGCCGCAATTTCGCCAGGGATGGCGCGACGAATCTATGCGTGCTGCGGCGCTGATCGCGGTTGTCGCGCCGACATCGGGCTGGGGATGCAGTTGATCCGTGACCTTTGGCATGAGCGCAAGCGTCCCCCTCCAACGGCGACC
>JAYWAQ010000773.1:0-7753 GCA_043782305.1 Burkholderiales bacterium | reverse complement strand
CCGTCGTCGGCGTACCCTTGCCATTCGTGAGCTTTGGTGGAACGGCGCTCATCACCCTGTTCATCGCAGTCGGCATTCTAATGAGCGTGCAATCGCATCGCAAACTGGTGAATTCGTGACGCTTGCGGCCCATCAAGTCAAAGTAGTGTTGCTAGTCTGCGCAACCGCGCTGGTTGGCGCCTGCGCGAGTAAGCCACCTTCCCCGCCTTCTACCGCAGCCGCAACAAAACCCGCTGCCGCGCGACCGGGGGCTTACTATAAGGATGACGGCCCTGCCGCCACTGTTCCAGCCGATATTGATCGTATCCCCGATGCTGTCGCTCGGGCGGAGCCGCTGCACCGCTTTGCCAACCGGCCTTACAACGTCTTTGGCGTTGACTATCGGCCGATGACCAGCCTTGGCACGCTGCGCCAGCGCGGCATTGCGTCCTGGTATGGTCGCAAATTTCACGGCCAGAAGACGGCAATTGGTGAAACCTACGACATGTTTGCGATGACCGCAGCGCATCCAACCGCACCGCTTCCAAGTTTCGCGCGCGTCACGCATGCGAAGTCGGGGCGCAGCGTTGTAGTGCGCATCAATGATCGCGGGCCGTTCCATGCCGGGCGTATCGTGGATTTGTCCTACGCTGTGGCGAGCCGTCTTGGCATTGCGCAGGGCGGCAGCGGTGAAGTAGAGTTGGAATTGCTGGTTCCGCCTTTTCAATCAGTCGTTTTGAGCGAAGCGGTTCCTGCATTCACGTCACCTCCTCCAGCTACCGTCGCGCCCGCCGAACCACCCGCCATTGCCATTTCACCCACCCCATCGAGTTCGCAAAATTTTTATTACGTTCAATTGGCCGCATTCGGAAACTTTGCCAACGCTCAGGCGTTCCAACAGCGTATGAGTATCGAACTTGCCACCACGCCTCGCGTACAGCAAGTCGACTCGCTATATCGCGTGCGCCTTGGCCCTTTCACGACTCGCAGCGAAGCGGAGGCCGCGCGTGAAGGCGCGCAATCTATCCTGTCGACACCTCTTGTGATTTCTTCTACGCTTGCCCGATGAAAAAAAATGCTCTTCGCCTAGTACTTGCTTTTTCCGCGTTCGGATTCTGTGTGATTAGTACGAGTGCGCAAGCACAGCTCACCATCGACATCGTTGGCGTCGGAGCACAACAAATTCCGGTCGCGGTGGCGGGCTTTGGCGGAAACGACGCATTGGCTCAACAAGTCACAGGCGTGATCGAGGCCGATCTCGCGCGTAGCGGGTTAATCAAAACGGTAAACGCCGCGGGGCTACCTCGTGGTGGTGATTTGGCCACCGTGCCATTCGCAGAACTCAAAACCCGCGGCGCAGACGCAACCGTGATCGGCGCTGTACAAACAACAAACAACGGTACGTTGAGCGTTAGCTTTCGTCTGGTTGACGTGCCCAAGCAGGCACAGCTCGTGGGCCTCAGTTTCAATGTAGCAAGCAAAGACTTGCGCGCAACAGCACATCGTATCTCCGATATCGTTTACGAACAGTTGACCGGTGAGAAGGGCGTATTTAGCACGCGTTTGGCCTATGTGTCCAAGTCGCCTGGTCGCTTTCAGTTGATCGTGGCGGATAGCGACGGCTTCAACGCAGTTCCAGCGCTTAACTCCGTCGAACCCATCATCTCACCGGCCTGGTCGCCCGACGGCGCAAGGCTTGCCTACGTGTCGTTCGAGGGCAGAAAGCCAAGCGTTTATGTGCAAAACGTGAGCTCCGGGGCGCGAACACTACTGGTTCGAGCGCCCGGAAATCAGTCAGCTCCCGCCTGGTCGCCTGATGGCAATCGTATTGTGTACGCCTCTTCGCAGGCGGGAGGAACGCAACTCTTCATCGCCAACGCCGATGGCAGCGGTTCACGTCGTTTAACCAGTAACGGTGCCATCGATACAACGCCGAACTGGGCACCGGATGGACGCATCTATTTCATGAGTGATCGTGGCGGCTCCCCGCAGATTTATCGCATGACACCGGAAGGCGGCAACGCCGAGCGCGTAACCTTTGAAGGCAGCGAAAATGCGAATCCCCGCGTCGCTGCCGACGGCAAAAGCATGGTATTTGTAAAGCGTGAGGGCTCCCGCTACATGCTTGCGGTGCAGGATTTTGCGTCGCGCCAGGTGCAAACGTTGACGCAGGGGCCCGTCGATGAATCCCCGTCCTTCGCGCCGAATGGAAAGCTGATCGTTTATGCGTCGGTGTATAACGGTAAGGGCATTCTTGCTGCCGTTTCCGCCGATGGGCGTGTCAAGCAGAGGCTTGGCGCTACGAACGCTGATGTACGCGAACCGGCTTGGGGCCCGTTGCCAGCATTGCCAAAGTAATCGTGCGGTTGCACAATTCGTCTGGTGATTCTGAGCACAATTCAGGGCACCGGGGCACACTGTCCATCTCGAAAGGAAACGTTATGAATCGTCTTTGGAAATACTCCCTCGCCGCCTTGGCGGCAACGACATTGGTTGTGCTGACGGGGTGCTCGTCAACCCCCGAGGCGACCCCAAAAGTAGAGGATCGCAATGCGACCACCTCGACCGTTACGCCGAATACGGGCTCTGATGCCTCCACCAGTGGCGTGGGCACGGCTGGTTCGTCCATTGCAACGGTGACCGCTGGCGGTTCAGCGGGCGCAGGTAACAGCGCGCTGCGTGACCCGAAAAGTCCGCTCTCGCGTCGCGAAATTTTCTACGATTACGACAGCTTCATCGTCAAGGACGAATACAAGCCTTTGCTTGAAGCGCACGCGGCATATCTCAAGAACAATCGCAACGCGCGCATCAAGGTGGAAGGCAACACCGATGAACGCGGCAGCCGTGAATACAACCTGGCGCTAGGGCAGAAGCGCTCCGAAAGCGTCAAGCGTGTACTCACGCTTCTGGGTGTCAGCGAATCGCAAATTGACACCGTCAGTTTCGGTGAAGAGAAGCCGCGCAATCCGGCTTCAAACGAAGCTGCCTATGCGGAGAATCGTCGCTGTGACCTCGCGTATTCTGGAGAGTAGTTGATGCGGTTGGTGCGTTTGCGTCCATCTGGGGCAGGTTCATTTTCGGCGGCGTTGAAAGCTGGCACTCTGGCATTGGCTTTGACCGGTATCAACGCTGCCCACGCTGGCTTGTTTGACGACGAAGAGGCGCGCAAGCAGATCCTTCAGTTGCGCGCGCAGATTGCCGAAACGCAGCGCACACTCGATCAGCGAGTGGGCGAGCTCGAAGCGCAAGCGCGTAACCGCAGCATCATTGATCTCTTCAATCAGGTCGAGACTTTAAAGACTGAATTTGCACGACTTCGAGGTCAGATCGAAGTATTGCAGAACGAAATGGAGAACACGCAGAAACGTCAGCGCGATCTCTATGTCGATCTCGATGGTCGCCTGCGCAAGATGGAAGCGGCGATGGCCGAGCAGGCCGCGCGCACGGCACAGATGCCGCCTGCCGCAGTTGGCGCCGCGAATCCTCCCGGCAATGGCCCTCTCGTGAGCACGCCGCCCGGCACGGATCCCTCGCGCGCGATGCAACCTGCACCGATTACCCCGCCGCCTGTGATGGATCCTGTCGCAGAGCAGCGCTCATACGACCAGGGACTCGAACACTTCCGTGGTGGTCGGTTCGCCGAAGCGGTCACTGCATTTCAACTTTTCATCCGCACCTTCCCGAAAAGCACTTTGGTTCCGTCCGCGCAATACTGGATCGGAAATTCGCTCTACGCAGTTCGCGATTTTCGTGGTGCGATTGCGACGCAGCGGCAGTTACTGACTCAATTTCCAGATAGCGCCAAGGCGTCCGATGCCTTGCTAAACATTGCCTCTGCGCAGGGTGAATTGGGTGATTTGCAAGGCTCGCGCGCCACCATGCAGGAGGTCGTCGCCAAATTCCCTGCGTCCGAAGCCGGCGTGAAGGCGAAGCAAAGACTCGGCATTCGTTAACGATACGCCGTAAGTGTCAGCGCAGACATTTTCACGTCGCGTCGTCGACTGGCAGCGCATGCACGGCCGTCATGGACTGCCTTGGCAGGCGACACGAGATGCATATCGAATCTGGCTCTCCGAGATCATGTTGCAGCAGACGCAGGTTGCGACGGTGCTGCCATATTACGCAAAGTTTCTCGATCGTTTCCCCGACGTGGCCTCGCTCGCTGCTGCGACGGAAGATGACGTGCTCGCGCATTGGGCTGGCCTTGGCTACTACAGTCGAGCGCGCAATCTACACAATGCGTCGAAGCAGGTGGTTGCAAAGCACGGCGGCGTTTTCCCGGACGACGTTATAGCCCTGGCCGAGCTGCCCGGAGTGGGACGCAGCACAGCGGCCGCCATCGCAGCGTTCGCCTACGACATTGTCGCGCCGATCCTCGACGGCAACGTTAAGCGCGTGCTCGCACGACACGCAGGCATCGAGGGATTTCCCGGCGTTAGCGTGGTGGAAAAACAATTGTGGATCGAGGCTGAAGCTCGCCTCCCCGCCCATCGCGGCGACATGGTTGCGTACACGCAAGGCCTGATGGATTTAGGCGCGACTGTCTGCACCAAGAGCGATCCCCACTGCCTGTTATGTCCCATCGCCCACGACTGCGCCGCGAAATCCGACGGACGCATTGCTGACATTCCGGCACCACGACCGAGCAAAAAAATTCCCGAACGGTCACAGCGGTATTTACTTGCATTGCACGGCGACGAGGTGCTACTCGTCAAGCGCCCTGCGCCGGGGATTTGGGGCGGGCTATGGTGTTTGCCCGAGCTTTCGGATGACGATGACGCAACCACCATCGCAAGCGTCCGTTTTGGTGTTAGTAACGCAGCTGCAGCGATCAACCTGCTACCGTTCAAACATTCGTTCACGCACTTCCGGCTCACGCTTGCCGTCACGCAATTGGTCGTAACGCGAGTTGACACCGCGGCGAACGCGCCCGGCACGGTCTGGCTGGCGCGAAAGGAATTGAAAACGGCCGCCCTGCCAAAGCCGATTTCTACTTTGCTGGCGGAACTCTAAAGCGGATCACGGTGGCGGCGGCTACTTCTTCCAGCCCGCATTGCGGACGGTTTGAACAACCACACGACTACTCAGCGGCACGCAATTGCCGCGATGGCGACGCAAACATGGTCTCCATCTCGCGCCGTACTTTGTAGGCATCGGTGGTTTCATCCATCGCCACGTCTTCCCAGGCCAAGCTCTGTCCCTGCGCAACTGGACGGACGACTTTGACGTTGTGTGCGAGCCCGAGCGGCAGGCCGCCCAGCGCAGCGGATTTGGTCGCTGGTAGCAGCTTGCCCCATACCGTATAGCCGCCCTCGCCATCGAGCGTTTCGCCGGGTTTGAGGTCACGTTTTGCTGTGGCGACCACGTCAGCATTCCACGCGGTTGCAACGCCCGTCGGCTCGCCGCGCAGCGCGACGGATGCAACCGACACGCCCACCTCCAGCCCTATCAAATGCCAGCGTTTGTAGAGCGTGAAATAACGGCCCGACGGGTCCGTATGCGCGTTGTATTCCTCGAAGCAATTTTTGATGTAGTCCGTCTCCGCCTCCACCGTCACCCACACGCCCATGCGGATGTCGTACGGGATCTTGCGGCCATCGGCTTCGAGCGACGAAATGACTTCGACCATGCCCTTTTGCTCGAGCACTCCGCCCTCTGAAATGGGCCGGGTGACGAAGGGAATGTCCTCAACGCTGGCGGGCGGGTAAAGGAGACCGTTGCTCGGGACGCTGAGGCCCGTGGCATTGCTGACTGCCGTGCTTTCAATTGAAGGCTTTGAGCCGTCGAGGAAGCTGTTGAACATCTTCGGGTTCAATCCGCCACGCGAAGCCTGCTCAGGTGTGAGGCCGTAATTGCCCCACACGGTGTCCGGCGTGCTCTGTGAAAAGTGCGGAAGCCATTTGTGCCCACGACCCGCTGCCACGACCGGGAAGCCGCAGGTTCGCGCCCAGTCGACGAGGTCGCAAATCAGCGCGGGTTGATCGCCGAATGCGAGTGAATAAATCACGTTCTTTTCGGCTGCGCGCCGCGCAAGGAGTGGCCCGCAAAACGCATCGGCTTCGACTGTCACATTCACCACATGCTTGCCATGATTGAACGCGGCGAGACAATGCTCCACCGCTGCAATTGGGTTGCCGGTACATTCGACGATCACGTCAATGGCTGGATGCGAGACCAACGCACGCCAGTCTTCCGAGATGAAGGTACTGCCGAGTTTCATCGCTTCATCGAGCGAGCGTGCCTGCGTACGCTCGATGCTCCAGCCGACGCGCGCGAGGTTAGTTCGCGCAGCATCCGGTGACAGGTCTGCGATGCCCACCAGATGAACACCCGGCGTGCGCGGCACCTGCGCGAGGTACATGGAGCCGAATTTTCCGGCGCCGATGAGGCCGATACGGATGGGTTTGTTAAGGGCCGCGCGTTGCTGGAGTTTTGAGTAGAGATTCATTTGGTTGGCTCCCTCTCCCTTGAGGGGAGAGGGTTGGGGAGAGGGTGACGGTGGAAGGGAGAGTCGGGGTTGGCGTACTGCCACCGCCCCCTCTCCCCCAACCCCTCCCCCACGTGGGGGGAGGGGAGAAGAACGGCTCGCCTCATGCAGTGCAGCGCTAAGCCGCGAGCTTGAACGGCTCCGGCGTGGTGACAAACGCGCTCTGCGGCACGCCATCCTTCCACGGCAAATCGACCGGATATTCTTTCAACAAACAATCATCCGGCAAACATTCAATCGGCGTGAAATCGCGATGCGCGATGTACTCGGGGCGCTTGTGGCGACGAATGTGATTGGAGACGGCGCACAGGCTCAGATACACCGCGACGCGATTGAATGGCGAAAGGTTTGAGGTGGATGCATGCACCAGACAGGAGTGAAAGAGGATCATCGAACCAGCTGGACCCTTGGGCGACACGATGCCGCCCTTGCTGCCACCGGCCCGATTCACAAGCTGCGTAATGAGCGCGTTATCGACTGTCCAAAGCGGATAACTCGTCGTGGTCAGGTCATGTCGGGCGTCGACCACACCTTTTTTGTGACTGCCTGGAATGAACATCAGCGGGCCGTTGAACTCGTTTACCTCGTCGAGAAAAATCGCGATGTTCATCGCGCGCTCGGTCGGCATCAGGTCATCGTTTTTCCAGGTGCCGTAGTCCTGATGCCACTGCCAGACGTCGCCCTCAAACGCCATCTTGCCGTTGATCTTGAACTGGTGCATGTAGAGTTTTTCGCCAAGCAAATCCTCCACCGGCTCGATCATGCGCGGATGTCGCCCGAGTCGCGCGAACGGTGCGCTGTACATGTGCGCCGCGAAGTTGGTGCGCACCGAGTTGGTCCCCTTTTCGCGTACGTTGTAATCCTCCTGCCGCGAGTAAAGCTCGGGCACGGCATCGGTCAGCGTGCGTGTTTCGTCCGGCGTGAACAGGCCTGGAAAAAGCAGGTAACCATCGCGGTCGAATTGCGCTTTTTGTTCGGCGGTTAACTTCATGGCGAACTCCTTGCTTTATGTTGCAGCGCCTATTGTCGTCGCATCGGTCACGACGGGCGTGACGCGATTTCTAAATTTCTTTTGGCAAGCTAGGATTTTTTCGATCTGTCATCCTGAGCGGTAGCGAAGGATCTCGTGGCATGCAATGATTTCCATGACTTGCAACTGTGTTCGTGTGCGAACTGATCCTTCGCCATGCTCAGCAACTGTATTTAAAAAAATGTATTTTCAAGATGGAATGGGCGTTGTATTTCGCCACGGCGTTTGCGTTCGAATGATCGCATTGAGCACGTTGA
>JAYWAQ010000772.1:0-7758 GCA_043782305.1 Burkholderiales bacterium | reverse complement strand
ACCCATGCCGACCTAGACTTAACGGATCAACAAGCCGTTCATCAATTTTTTGCCGCCGAAAAACCGACAGAGGTATATCTCGCTGCCGCAAAGGTGGGAGGAATTCTTGCGAACCACACACAGCCCGCTGATTTCATTTACGACAACCTGATGATCCAGGCCAACGTAGTTCATGCAGCGCATCTCAATGGCGTTCGCAAGCTACTTTTTTTGGGCTCAAGCTGCATCTATCCTCGTATGGCGCAACAGCCGATGGCAGAGGAATCCCTTCTCACTGGCACATTGGAGCCTACGAACGAACCATACGCGATTGCAAAAATTGCTGGCATCAAACTCTGCGAAAGCTACAACCGACAATACGGTGTTAGTCACGGCACGGACTACCGCAGCCTCATGCCGACCAATCTTTATGGAACTGGCGATAACTATCACCCCGAAAACAGCCATGTTCTGCCTGCACTGATCCGACGAATCCATGAAGCAAAGGTACGGCGTATGGAAAGCGTAACGATCTGGGGAACGGGAACACCAAAGCGCGAGTTTTTGTTCGTGGATGACATGGCAGCTGCCAGCGTTCACGTCATGAATTTGCCTTATGAAATTTACGCAGCGAATGTTCGACCAATGCATAGTCACATCAACGTAGGTGCGGGGGTTGACATGTCCATTCTTGAGCTTGCGCACCTCATCAAGCAGATTGTTGGATTTGATGGCGAGATTAAAACTGACCCAAGTAAGCCTGACGGTACGCCGCGAAAATTAATGGACGTTAAACGAATCAAAGGCCTTGGCTGGGAGCCTGTCATTTCGCTCAAACAAGGCATCAAAATTGCCTATGAAGATTTCAAGAATAATTACCTGGAAACTGCATGACTAAACGCGCACTTATCACTGGGGTTACCGGGCAAGACGGCTCATACCTCGCGGAACTATTGCTGGAAAAGGGCTACGAAGTTCACGGCATCAAGCGCCGCGCGTCGTCTTTCAACACGCAGCGTGTTGATCACATCTACCATGACCCGCACCAGAACGGCAGCAATTTCCACCTGCACTACGGGGATCTCACCGACAGCAGCAACTTGACGCGCATCGTGGCCCAAGTTCAGCCAGACGAGGTGTATAACCTCGGCGCGCAAAGCCATGTCGCCGTGAGCTTTGAGGCGCCGGAATACACCGCTGATGTCGATGGCATGGGCACGCTGCGTCTGCTGGAAGCGATTCGCTTTCTAGGGCTGAAGGACAAAACGCGCTTTTATCAAGCAAGTACGTCGGAGCTTTACGGTTTGGTTCAAGAGGTACCGCAAACAGAAAAAACACCCTTTTATCCGCGCAGCCCGTACGGCGTTGCAAAGCTGTACGCATATTGGATCACGGTGAATTACCGTGAGAGTTATGGCCTCTATGCGTGCAACGGGATTCTGTTCAATCACGAGAGCCCGCGACGCGGCGAGACCTTCGTCACCCGCAAAATCACGCGTGGCCTGACCAACATTGCGCTCGGCAACGAAAATTGCCTGTACATGGGCAATCTTGATTCCCTCCGCGATTGGGGGCATGCAAAGGACTACGTTCGCATGCAGTGGATGATGCTGCAACAGGACAGGCCCAAGGACTATGTGATCGCCACTGGCGTGCAATACAGCGTGCGCGACTTCATAAGCAAGGCAGCGGCGGAGTTGGGTATCAGTCTTCGCTTCGAAGGCGAAGGCGTGAACGAAAAAGCCATCGTCGAGGCCGTGCAGGGCGACTTGGCTCCCGCCGTCAAACCTGGCGATGTGATTGTGACGATCGACCCCAGCTACTTCCGGCCAGCTGAAGTTGAGACGTTGCTGGGAGACCCTTCCATGGCAAAGGCTGACTTGGGCTGGGTGCCGCAGATTACGCTCGATGACATGGTCAAGGAGATGGTGCAGAGCGACCATCGGGAGGCAAAGCGGCAACTGTTGCTGCGCGGATGACAGCAGATTGATGGGCGCGGATATTCAGGGATCGAGCCACACGCGTGGATAAGGAAAAACGCGCGTTGGTCGTTGGCATCACTGGTCAGGACTGCGCTTACCTCGCAGAACCTCTGCTGACCAAAGGCTACCGGGTATTTGGCACATCCCGAGATGCGTCCAGCTGTGATCGACAACGGCTGCGGCGGTTAAATGTTGATAGTCGAGTTCAGCTGGTTTCTATGTTGCCAGCAGATTTTCGCAGCGCCCTCAATACCATTACGAAATGCAACCCCGACGAAATCTAATTTCTCGCAGGTCAAAGCTCTGTAGGTCTCTCTTTTGAGCAACCGGTTGAGGCGCTTGAAAGCATAGCCACAGGTGTGCTCAATTTGCTCGAAGCGGTTCGGTATATTAGTACTGGCATTCACCACTTCAACGCAGGTTCCAGCGAATGCTTTGGCGATACCCGCGGAACACCACCCAGCTAGGAGACGCCCTTTCTGCCGTTGAGTCCCTATGCGGTAGCAAAGGTTTGCGCGCAAAATCTCGTTACAAACTACAGAGCGGCCTATGGTTTATTTGCCCGCACTGGAATTCTGTTCAATCACGAATCCCCGTTACGCCCGGAGCGCTTCGTCACTCAGAAAATCGTGCGCGGTGCTGCGGCGATTGCGGCGGCCAACGGCGGCGAGTTGAAGATTGGCAATCTTGACATATCGGGAGATTGGGGCTGAGGACCGGAGTACGTAGGGGTGATGTGGCGAATGCTTCAGCAACAGACCCGAGATGACTTTGTAATTGCGACAGGCAGAACCGTGTCGCTGGAGCATTTCGTTGATCGCGTGTTCCAGAACTTTGGTCTGAATGGGCGAAAGCATGTGTCGGTAGACGATGCGCTTCGCCGCCCCTCTGACATCCACATTGGTGCGGCCAATCCGGGAAAGGCTC
The DNA here is from genome assembly GCA_043782305.1 of Burkholderiales bacterium. Taxonomy (GTDB): domain Bacteria; phylum Pseudomonadota; class Gammaproteobacteria; order Burkholderiales; family Casimicrobiaceae; genus Casimicrobium. The sequence continues at coordinate 4,870 of JAYWAQ010000772.1, read as the reverse complement.
GCTCAGCGTTAGGCTGGAAAGCTCAGTTTGACGTGGATCAGGTCATCGATTCGATGTGCGTAGCCGCCCGGCATCAGACACGGGAATAGTTATCCTGTAACCGGACGATGTCGTCCTCACCCAAATACGTCCCGAGTTGCACTTCGACAATTTCTACGGCTGCTGTCGTTTTGTTTTCCAACCGGTGCACATCACCCAACGGTATGAACACATGCTCGCCCGGCTCATAGTCGCGCACACTTTCACCCACGGTGATCGTCGCCGTGCCCTTGATCACCACCCAATGTTCAGCGCGCTTGTGGTGCAGCTGAAGGCTTAACGATTGCCCCGGATGTACGCCGATATGTTTGACCTGAAAGCCTGCACCATCGGGGCCCGATCCGAGCGAGTCATACCAGCCCCACGGGCGTGCGACCTTGCGATGCAGATCGGCACGGCTGTCCTTTTGATCGGCCAGCTTGAGTGCGATTTTTTTCACATCCTGCGCGTGAAACTTGCTGGCGACCAGAATGGCGTCCGGCGTTTGCACGATGATGGCATCGTCCATTCCAACACACGCCACCACGGGTGCGTTGGGGCCGGTGGTGCGAACGTAGGTGTTGCGCGAATTCTCGAAAATGGCGTGGCCGATCGCGGCATTGCCATTGCTGTCCTTGTCGGCAATCGCCCAGGCGCTGTCCCACGAGCCAATGTCGCTCCAGCCCGCATTGAGCGGCACCACCGCGCCGTGGATGCGCGCTTCGGGGTGCGCAGCGAGCTTTTCCATCACCGCGTAGTCGATGGAATTGGACGGGCATTTGGCAAACGTGGCTGCGTCCGGCAGCAGATCGTCACCCACCTGTTTTGCGCTGTCGAGCGAGGCTTGGCAGGCAGCCAGCATTGCGGGTTCAAACACGCTCATCGCGCGCAGCCAGACACTGGCGCGCACCACGAAGAGGCCACTGTTCCACAGGTATTCCTTGCTGTTGACGTATTCGCGTGCGACTTCAAGCGTCGGCTTTTCCACGAAGCGGTCCAGCACAAACGCGCCAGGGTCAAAGCGGCTGGTGCCGCCCATGCGCAGATAACCGTACCCGGTTGCGGGCTCGACCGGCACGATACCGAACGTGACAATCGAATCGCTTTTTGCGCCGTCTTTTGCGCCGTCGGCACCGTCAGCCGCTTGCGCGAGCGCAGCGCGCAACGCCACTGACATCGCCTGATGAAAACTCGCCAGATCGGGGATCGCGTGATCGGCCGGCATGACCAGCAGCACCGGATCAACGGTCGGCGAACGATGCGCGGCGAGTAGCGCCGCCAGCGTGAGCGCGGGCGCGGTGTTGCGCCCGACGGGCTCGGCAATCAGCTGGGTGCCCTCGATGCCGATTTCCTGCAACTGTCGGCGTGTAACAAACCGGTGTGAATCGTTACAAACCACGATTGGCGCGCTCACCGGATCCTCGCCGAACCCCGTGAGCCGCGTGGCGGTCGATTGCAACATCGTGGCGTCCTCATGAACGGGTTGCAATTGCTTGGGCATGTGCGAGCGCGACAGCGGCCAAAGTCGGGTGCCGCTGCCGCCGCAAAGAATGACTGGAATGATCATGAGTAAATTGTGAAGCCGGAGGAGGTGGGAAACGGCGCGGGCGCTATGCTCAGTACAGATTGAAGTTTACGCAATACACGCACCACCCGCCCCTACGCCCCTGTTATGCCCCAGCACAAGCTCCACCGCCGCGCGATCATCCTCATGCTGTGCGGCCTCTCGCTCCTGATTTGTCTGGACGCCAGTGGCAAATATCTCGGCGTTCATGGCGTGCCGGTCGCGGCGACGACCTGGTCGCGCTATTTCGGACATTTTCTGGTAGTGCTGGTGCTGTTTTTTCCACGTGATGGCGCGCGTTTATTCCGCGCCGTTCGTCCGTCGGTGCAGTGGATTCGCGGCCTGATGATGGTGATGGTGACACTCTTGTACTTCGCGGCGCTCAAGTACGTGCCTCTGGCGGAGGCCACTGCGCTGTTCTTTCTGACGCCAATCTTTACGACGGGTTTGTCAGCGTGGTTGCTCAAGGAAAGGCCGACGCGCTGGGCCGTCATCGCCATCGCTTTGGGCTTTGTCGGCGTGCTTGTGGTGGTGCGACCCGGCAGTAATTTGTCGGCGATGGGCTTGGCACTCGTTTTCGCCGCCGCCTGCTGCAATTCCGCGTATCAAACGCTCACTCGCGCTGCGTCGTCGTCGCAAAGCCACGCCGAGCGTAGCAGCACGCAGCTCATGTTCGCCGGGATGGTGGGCGCGATTGTGATGACGCTGGCGATGCCGTTCTGGTGGGACAGCGGCTGGATCGGGCGTGTGGAGCCGCTGTCGTGGCTGGTCTTTGCTATGACTGGCGTGCTGGGTGCGTTTGGGCATTTGCTGTTGATCCGCGCCTACAGCCTCGCCTCGGCGGCAGTGATCGCGCCTTGGATGTACATGCAGCTGATGTTGTCGGTGGCGATTGGCTGGCTGGTGTTTGCCGCCGTGCCCGACACGGTCACGCTCGTGGGCATGGCGATCATCGGGCTTGCGCCGCAGTTGACGCGACTGGGGAAGCGGTGACTGCGAGCGCTTTCGTTGACGAAAAGGCTATACAGCTTTTTATCGAAATGCCCACCATGCTTGGGCGACCTTTGATAACGCTTGATTGTCGACTTCTATCATAAAGATGATGTAGCCCCCATAAATCAAAGGAAATCGCTACAAAGCTGATACAGGCGACAGGCGTTACGAAGGCCACGAATTGGCCGACGCCCCGTTTAGCAGAAACGCCGCACGGTCTCTACCGCGCCCGCCCTTACAATCGTTAATTCAAGTCAACGACGGTTCACGAGACCGGGAAATATTATGTCAACTTGGCCTCTCACTCAGCACCTAACGGCGCATCTGAGGCGAGTGCTCACGAGCTGCCTGATCGGCGGCGTCGGATTGGGCGCTTTTGCAACTCTTGCCAGCCTCGGCGGCTGTGGCGACGCCGCGCAGCAGGGCGCTGCCACAGAAAACAAAGCGGTATCGCCGGTTGCAGCGTCCGACGGCAAAAAGGTCGTGCGCCTCGAGTTCAAGGTCGCCGAATCTGGCTTTGATCCGGCGACCGCGCATGACTTGTATTCGAGCATCGTGATCGACGGCATTTTCGACACGATCCTCACCTATGACTACCTCGCGCAGCCCGCCAAACTGGTGCCCAAGCTCGCGAGCGAGATGCCGCTGGTCGAAGACGGTGGCAAGCGCTGGACGATCAAACTGGTGAAAGGGGCGTATTTTTCGCCGCATGAAGTATTTGGCGGCAAAAAACGCGAAGTGACCGCCAATGACGTGGCGTACTCGTTCAAGCGCCACTTTGATGATTCGATCAAACCGGTGTGGCGATTTCTCCTCACCGACAAGATCGTGGGTCTCAACGCATGGTACGAAAAAGGCAAAAAGGCCGACGGTCTGGCCTGGGATGAACCGGTTCAGGGGCTCGAAGTGCTGGACCCGCACACGCTTCGCATCACGCTGACCAAACCAGACTTCAACTTTGGCTATGTGCTCGCCCATGTGGCGATGGGCATCGTCGCCCGCGAGGTGGTCGAGAAATATCCCAATGACGTGCAGAGTCACCCGATCGGGTCGAGCGCCTATTACCTCAAGGAATGGTCGCGCGGCCAGAAAATCGTGCTGGAAAAGAATCCCAACTGGCGCGGCGGCACCTGGGACTTCAAGGCCTCCGGAAAGGATCCGTATGACGAGGTGATCGTCAAGGCGATGCAGGGCAAGCCATTGGCGCAAATTGATCGCGTGGAAATTTATCCGATTGAAGAAGCGCAAACACGTTGGCTTGCCTTCAAGAACAAGCAGATCGATGTGATCAACATTCCAGAGTCCTTCATCAAACAGGCGATAGTGAATGGGCAAGTCGCGCCCGATCTCGCGGCGGAAGGTGCCCGTGTGCAGCGCCTCCTTGATCCCGAGTACACCTACAACTATTTCCAGTGGAACGATCCGGTATGGGGTGGTCAGGAATTACCGAAGGTTGCGCTCCGTCGTGCGGTGGCGTTGGCCATCAATCGTGACGACGAAATCGAGATTATTCGCAAAGGCAACGCAGTGCGTGCAGAGTTCCTGATACCGCCGGGGGTCGCCGGTCACAAAGCGGACTTCGCGTCAAACATCACGTACAACCCGGCGCTGGCCAATGCGCTGCTCGACAAGTTTGGCTACAAAAAAGACGCTGATGGCTTGCGCATGACGCCCGATGGCAAGCCGCTGACCTTCAAGTACACCTCAACGCCAACAGCCTTCGAGCGTGAATTTGACGAGCTGTACAGCAAGAACCTGGCGGCGATTGGCATTCGCTACGAAGCCGAAAAAGAGAAATTCGCCGATTCGATCAAGCGTGAAAAACGCTGTCAGATCGCCATTCGCGGGGCGGCATGGATTGCCGACTATCCAGATGGCGATAACTTTATGCAACTGCTCTACAGCAAGAACATCGGCGAATCGAACAATGGTTGCTACAAAAGCGCCGTGTACGACAAGCTTTACGAGCAATCGGCACTGCTTCCGGACGGCCCCGAGCGCGACAAGCTTTACTTGGAAATGCAAAAGCAGTTTGAAGCAGATACGCCGTGGTCGCTTGGCGTCACGCGCTACCGCAACCAGATGCTCTATCCATGGGTCGTTGGTTACAAAAAGCACCCGGTACTTCTCGCGGACTACCTGTATTTCGACGTCAACATGGCAAATTCCGGAAAGGGCAAATAAGCCATGATGGCGTATATCGTAAGGCGCTTGTGGCAGATTTTGCCGACGATGGCAGGCGTGATCCTGTTGATTTTTTTCCTTTTCAACGTGGTCGGTGGCGACCCGGCTTAT
>JAYWAQ010000771.1:0-2803 GCA_043782305.1 Burkholderiales bacterium | reverse complement strand
GCTTGCAGGCTCAGCGTTGTCGCGGCAAGGTCAGACGCGCTCGCCGCCGCGCTGGCATCACCGGATTCGATGGAGCGACGCACACGGCCCCACAAATCAAGCTCCCAGCTCGCTGAGAGGCCTGCACTCAGCGATTGCGACGTCGTGCGCACGCCGTTCGACGCTTGTGACGAGCGTGTTGCCGACGCGTTGGTGCCAAGCAAAGGGAAGCGCGAGGCTTCAGCCTGTTGAGTCGCGGCGGTTGCCTGCCGGTATTTTGCTTCTGCCTGAGCGACATTCTGATTCGCTTGCGCGACTTGCAACATCAGCGCGTCGAGTTTCGGATCGGCGAATGACTTCCACCAGTCGCTTGCCGACGCTGTAGCGATCGAGGAGGGTTTGAGTAGCGTACTGGCTAAAGCAGTGGTTTCTTTGTACTGCGAAGGAAGCCCACGAGCCGCCTCTCCCGTTGTCGCTGCCGGTAACGGTTCGGGCCGCAGGTAATTCGGGCCGAGTGGCGCGCACGCGGCCAACACAGTCAAAGTCAAAAAACTCGCTGTTGTGCGAATCGCAACAGTCGAAATCATGCGGGGACTCCTTGTTCGGTCACGCCATGTTTGGGCTGTGAAGATTTGCGCCGCATCACGCGATTGCGCAGTCGATCCAGCGCCAGGTAGACGACGGGCGTGGTGTAGAGGGTGATGAGTTGGCTCAACAGCAAGCCGCCAACGATAGATACGCCGAGCGGTTGCCTAAGCTCGGCGCCATCGCCCGAGCCCAGCGCCAGTGGAAGCGCGCCAAACAAAGCAGCAATGGTCGTCATCATGATCGGGCGGAAGCGAAGCAGACAAGCGCGATAAATCGCCTCACGCGGGTCAAGACCATCACGACGCTCGGTCTCAATGGCTACATCGATCATCATGATTGCGTTTTTCTTGACGATGCCAATCAAAAGGAACACGCCAATCAGCGCGATGATGCTGAACTCCATTTTGAACATCATGAGCGCAAGCACAGCACCGATACCTGCGGAGGGCAGCGTCGACAAAATTGTGATCGGATGCACCAGACTTTCGTAGAGCATACCGAGCACGAGATAGATGGTGATGAGCGCTGCAAGAATCAGCATCGGCTGACTACCGAGCGACTGTTGAAAAATCTTGGCGCCGCCCTGAAAACTAGCCGAGATTCCGGTTGGAACGCCGATCTTTGCAAGAGCCGCGTCGATGGCAATAGTTGCCTGTCCAATTGAAATATTTGGCGCGAGATTGAACGACACTGTGCTCGCGGCAAATTGGCCCTGATGATTCACCGCAAGCGGCGTGCTGGTCGGCGCAACCGTCGCGACTTGCGACAGCGGTATTTGCTTGCCGCCTGTGCCAGTTACATACAACGATTTGAGCGATTCCGCATCCTGCAGGTAGCGTGAATCCGCTTCAAGCACCACGCGATACTGATTCAACGCCTCATAAATCGTCCCGACCAATCGCTGGCCGTAAGCATCGTTGAGCGTAGCGTCGATACCTCGCACGGAAACACCCAGACGGGCGGCGGCATCTCGATCAATCAGGAGCGACGTTTGCAGCCCCTTGTCCTGCGCATCGGTGTTGACGTCTGTGAGTTCAGGCAGATTGCTGAGCGTGGCGCGGATGCTGGGCTCCCAGGTGCGCAGCAGATTCAAATCGTCCGATTGCAAGGTATATTGAAACTGTGCATTACTTGAGCGTCCGCCAACACGCAGGTCCTGTGCGGACTGCAGGAACAGCGACGCGCCGGCAATGCGCGCAAGCTGCGGGCGCAGGCGATTGCTGATTTCATCCGCTGTTACACCACGTTCTTTGAGTGGCTTGAGTACGACGAACATGAATGCCGAATTGCGCTGCCCGCCGCCCGTAAACGCGGTGACATTTGCTACACCTGGATCGCCTTTCACGATTTCGACAAACTGTGTGACCTTGGTGCTCATTGACTGGAACGAGGTCGCTTGATCGGCCTGCACATTGCCGATCATCAGACCCGTGTCCTGTTGCGGGAAAAAGCCCTTTGGCACGACGGTGTAGAGATAGAAATTGCCACCAATCGTGGCGAAAAACACAAGCAGCAGAAGCACCGGGTGATTCAGCGCCCAACCAAGCGAGCGAGCGTAGCCGCGATACACATAACCAAATAGGCCGCTGCGCTCAGCGGTGCCGTCATTCACTGAGGGTTGACCGTTCGAGCGTTTGAGCCAGCGTGCGCAAAGCATCGGCGTCACCGTCAGAGAAACAACCAGTGACACCAGAATTGCGACGGATAACGTCACCGCAAATTCACGGAACAGACGCCCGATGATGCCGCCCATCGCCAGAATCGGAATGAACACCGCGATCAGCGAAATACTCATCGACAGTACGGTAAATCCAACCTCTTTCGCGCCACGAAGCGCAGCCGCAACCGGCTCCATCCCTTCCTCAATATGGCGCATGATGTTTTCGAGCACGACGATGGCGTCGTCCACGACAAAACCCGTCGCAATCGTGAGCGCCATCAACGACAGATTGTTCAGGCTGTAGCCCAGTAAATACATCGCGATGAAAGTACCCAGCAATGACACTGGCACCGCGATCGCTGGAATCAGCGTAGCGCGGCCACTGCGCAGAAACGCAAACACGACGAGCACCACGAGTCCGATAGAAATCGAAAGCGCCCGCTCAACCTCTCGCAGCGATGCGCGAATCGTCGTCGTGCGTTCCATCACAACCTTCATGTCAATGGCGGCGGGAATCGTCGCCTGCAACCTCGGTAGCAGCGCATTCACGCGCGCCACGGTTTCCAGAATATTGGC
>JAYWAQ010000770.1:0-2814 GCA_043782305.1 Burkholderiales bacterium | reverse complement strand
ACACCACCATCGGCGGCGGCTCGGCGGGTAGCGATCCGTTTGCGCCGTCGGGGCTCGCCGAAGTGCGTAAAGCGACGCTCACGATTCAGCTGGCCGACCGCAAACAACGCGCCGTTCGCAAGCAGCCGATTGAGGCGGACATGCGCAAAGTGCTGGAGGCGATTCCGGGTGTGCGCAGTAAAGTTGGCCTCGGCGGTGCCGGCGAAAAATATGTGCTGGTGTTGAGCGGCGACGATGCCAACGCGTTGGCTAAAGCCGCGACTGACGTTGAGAAAGATCTGCGCACCATTCCGAATCTCGGCAGCATCACGTCAACGGCCAGCCTCGTGCGGCCAGAGATTGCCGTGCGCCCCGACAGCGCCCGAGCTGCCGAACTCGGCGTGAGCGCGACCGCGATGGCGGAGACGTTGCGTGTGGCCACCGTCGGTGATTACGATCAGGCGCTAGCCAAAATGAACCTCGCGCAAAGGCAAGTGCCCATCGTGGTCAAACTCGCCAACAGCGCGCGCCAAGACCTGGATTTACTCGGACGATTGACCGTGTCTGGCAGTAAAGGGCCGGTGCCGCTGAACAGCGTGGCAACGCTTGAAATCGCCAGCGGCCCCGCTGTGATTGACCGCTACGACCGTTCGCGCAACATCAATTTTGAGATTGAGTTGTCCGGCGCGCCGCTTGGCGACGTGGTGAAGGCCGTTGGCGAATTGCCGAGCATAAAAAGCTTGCCGCCCGGTGTCGTGGTGCGTGAAGTGGGCGATGCCGAGGCGTTGGCAGAACTGTCATCGAGCTTCGTGCTTGCGATGATTACCGGCGTACTGTGCATCTACATCGTGCTCGTGGTTTTGTTCAAGGACGTATTACATCCGTTCACGATTCTGGCGGCGCTGCCGTTGTCGTTTGGCGGCGCGTTTCTCGGTTTGCTGGTGACTGGAAAAAGCCTGTCGATGCCGTCCTTCATCGGACTCATCATGCTCATGGGTGTCGCCACGAAGAACTCAATCCTGCTGGTGGAATACGCCATCGTCGCGCGCCGTGACCACGGCATGACGCGGCTTGAAGCGCTGCTCGACGCCTGCCACAAACGCGCGCGCCCGATCATCATGACCACGATTGCCATGGGCGCGGGCATGCTGCCGATTGCCATTGGCACTGGCACATCTGATCCGAGTTTCCGTTCGCCGATGGCAGTCGCGGTGATTGGCGGATTGATCACGTCGACGTTTCTGTCGCTGCTGGTCATTCCGCCCGTGTTTACGCTCTTTGACGACATCGAACATGGAATCAGGCGAGGCGCGAAATGGGTTGGGGAGCGATTCAGGCGCAAGCCCAAAGGGGTCGTTCCTGCAGAGTAGCTTTTTGATGAACGGCTTATCGCAAAAGGGCTAAGACCGATTTAGGTCATAAATCGAGTATTCAGTTAATTGGCGGCTACCCCATGTGTAATGGCAGTTCAAGACAAAAAGCTGTATTTAAACGAACCTTAACTCTTATATAAGACTTAAGGTTCACGTAAGCATTCCTCTGGCACAATCGGCGTATTCGCAAAGCCGTCAGGTTGCGCGCAATTCAAGGAGGATGTGATGGGTGCTTATCAGGAACATTTCGACCGCTCGATCAATGCGCGAGATGCGTTTTGGGCGGAGGAGGCGAAGCTCATTGACTGGCACACGCCGTTCACGCAGGTCTGCGATTTCTCTCGTCCTCCGTTTGCCAAATGGTTTGTGGGCGGCACGACGAACCTTTGTCACAACGCCGTTGATCGTCACGTCGCGACGCGTGGTGATCAGGTCGCGCTGCACTTCATTTCTTCTGAAACCGACACCGAAACGAAGTACACGTACAAAGAGTTGCACGACGAGGTGAACCGCGCCGCCGCGATGCTGCAAGGCCTCGGCGTGACCATAGGTGATCGCGTGCTGATCTACATGCCGATGATTCCGGAGGCGGTGTTTGCGATGCTGGCGACTGTGCGCATCGGCGCGATTCACTCAGTGGTGTTTGGCGGCTTTGCGTCCGCGTCGCTTGCGACCCGCATTGACGACGCGAAGCCGAAAGTCATCGTCTCGTCAGACGCAGGCATGCGCATGGGTAAGGTCGTCCCGTACAAGCCCTTGCTTGACGCAGCGATTGAGCTCGCGGTGAACAAGCCGGAGAAAGTGCTGCTGTTTAACCGCGGCCTGGAACCGATGAAAACCACACCAGGGCGTGACATCGACTGGGCGGGTTTCCGCTCGTCGCACATGATGAAAAAGGTGGCGTGCGAATGGGTTGAATCGTCGCACCCGAGCTACATCCTCTACACCAGCGGCACCACGGGCAAGCCCAAAGGCGTGCAGCGCGATACCGGCGGCTACGCCGTAACGCTAACCACCAGCATGTACAAGATCTTCGGCCTCAAAGCAGGCGAGACGATGTTCTGCACCTCCGACATTGGCTGGGTCGTGGGCCATTGCTACATCGTCTACGGACCGCTGCTGGCGGGCTGCACCACGATCATGTACGAGGGCGTACCGCTAAGGCCCGACCCGGCAATCTGGTGGAAGATTTGTGCCGAGAACAATGTGAAAACGATGTCTTCTTCGCCCACGGCGATCCGCGTGCTCAAAAAGCAGGATCCAAAATTCATGCAGCAATATCAGCTGCCGAATTTGAAGTATTTGTTCCTCGCCGGTGAGCCGCTCGACGAGCCCACCGCGCGCTGGGTTTCGGACGCATTGGGTGGCGTCAAAATCATCGACAACTACTGGCAAACCGAGAGCGGTTATCCGATCATCTCGGCGCAGATTGGCGTGGAGGACACACCGCGCAAGTTCGGCT
>JAYWAQ010000769.1:0-2815 GCA_043782305.1 Burkholderiales bacterium | reverse complement strand
CTTCTTCCGGGCTACGAAATCATCTGCCCAACTACTTTTTCGGTGCGGCGTCGTCGCGCATTTTCTTGAGCTGCGCTAGCCATTCCGTCCAGTCCATCGGTCCGGTCTCGAAGCGTTTTTTCAGGTTGGCGAGCACGTTGCCCCAGGCGCGGTCGAAGTAGGTGAACGTCTTGTCCCATTCGCCGCCGTTGCCCCAACCGGTGTGGTGCAGCGTAACTTTGGTGTTTTTGTCGTCGATCACGATGAAACGCACGATCACGAACGTGCGTTGCGCGCGTGCTTCGGGCAGGCTGGGCGGCGCGTTCCAGTCGAACGTGATCATTTTCTTGGGCTGGACGGCGAGAAAGCGCATGTCGTCGGCGCCCTTCATGCCGGGCTCGCCGTACGGGTTGATGTAAATCTGAAACGGCCCGCCGACTTTGGCGTCCACCACGGCGTCCGGCGCGAAAAAGCTCACAATCCCCTCGCGCGTTGTCCACGCGGCCCAAGCGGCGTCGAGCGTCGCGGGCACGACAATTTCCTTGTCGATAGCGCGTTCGGCGGCTTGTACAGGAGCAGCAATCGCCAACAAGAGCGCGCCCAGCTTGAATGAACGCCAGAGCGTTGAAATATTGAGCCGCATAGTCCTCCTAGACAAATCGTGTGTACGGCGAAAGGGTAGCGTATTGGGTGGGCCGCGAGTCGGCGACCGGTGCGATTGACCGGCGAAGCAAGCACGTTTCTCCGTTGAACCCATTATTGGCTTTTTGCTGATAGCCCCGTTACATATTGGCTCAACCGTCAATTGTGTCTAAACTCGATAATTTCCATTTATTGCTATGTAGCCCTTATTGAACGGTCATTTAGCGCAAAAGCTGTTAGCGAAAAAACGCGTGGCGACATCGCGATCGGATGCGGAATTAAACTCACCCGCTGCCAGTCAAACTTCACGACAATGACGTCAGTTCAGGAGTCATACCGATGAAAATTTTATTCACCCTCGCCCTTGCCATCATCACCAGCATCACCGCCGGTTGCGCGGGCGTTACCGCACTGAAATCCGGAGAAACACAGGCGGAGGTGCGTGCGGCCTGGGGCACGCCGACCGCGATAAGCAAAACGGCGACCGGTGAGCGCTGGACTTACAGCACCGCTCCCGAAGGCAATCGCGTTTTCCTGCTTGAGTTTGATAGCGGCGGACGACTGGTGAGCCAGGTGCAGGGTCTCACGCTGGAGCGTGTCAGCCTGATCAAGAATGGCCTGGCGCAGGCAGATGTCGAAGCGCTGATCGGGCCCTCGTATTACACCATTCGCTATCCGTTCAGACAGGAAGAGCTGGTGCACATTTACCGCTTTCAGAACGGACCCATCGCGGCATGCTTTTATGTGGGCTATGACGCGGCGGCCGTCGTCACCAGCACCGGCATGGGCGACGAAAATCGTGAACGAGGGCGCTTCGGTTTGATGCGTCCGTGCTGAAAGCCTAGATGAAACGAACACTCAAGTGGGCGGCACTCATCGCCGCCGTCATCGTGCTCGTCGCGCTCGCGCTCGGGCTACAGACCTGGTACGCCAAACCGCTCTCGATCAACTGGTTTTACACGCGAGTGTTTGCGCGATTTGCGCTGGACAATCCCGAGCTGCTGACCTCCTTGCGCTTGCTTGAGCCGGCGGGCATTCGCGGCCACAACGGAAAATTCTCTGATTCATCGCAAGCGCATGAAGCGGCGGTTGCAGCCCAGTGGCGCGATGATCTGGCCACGCTTCGGTCGTACAACAGCGCGAGCTACTCTGGTCAGGATCGGCTGTCCTACGACATCTTCGATTATTTTGTGAAACATCGCGTGAAAGGCGAGCGCTGGCGCCTGCACGACTTTCCGGTGAACCAGCTATTTGGTGTGCAAAGCAATTTGCCAAATCTGATGACACAGCAACAGCAGGTGAACGACGCGCGTGACGCCGAGCTCTACATCGCGCGGTTGGGCGAGTTTCAACGCAAGTTTGCACAGGTGATTGACGGCATCAAGCTGCGTGAAGCCAAAGGTATCGTGCCACCAAAATTTACGGTGGAGAAAGTGCTGGCGCAGATCAGCGGATTTATGGCGTCGGGTGCAGCGGGCAACGAACTGACCGTCGCCTTCAAAGAAAAACTCGGCAAAATTCCCGTTGAAAAAATGGACGCTGCGACCCGCGAAGCGTTCACCGCACGTGTTGAAGCGACGGTCAAGGACAGTGTGTTGCCCGCGTACGCGGCGCTCGCTAGCGAGTTTGATGCGTTGCGAAGCAAGGCGACCGCGAACAACGGCGCATGGTCTCTGCCCAACGGTGACGCGTACTACCAGTATCAAATTGAATCGAACACCACGACCACGATGACGGCCGCGCAGATTCACTCGCTGGGGCTCGCCGAGGTCGCGCGCGTAGGTGCCGCGATGGACTCGATCCTCCTCGGCGCGGGTTACACGAGCGGCACGCCTGCGGAGAAAATAGCGAAGTTGAACGCGTCTCCGGAACAGCTCTACGCTGACAACGACGCCGGTCGCGCGCAATTGCTGAAGGACTATCAGACGATCATCGACGAGGTGAGTGCGGGGCTCGATCCGTACTTCAAACCGAAGCCGACAGCGAAGGTCGTCGTCAAGCGAGTGCCCGAATTCACCGAGAAGAGCGCGCCGGGTGCGTACTACCAGCCCGCACCGCTGGACAACTCCGCACCGGGCACGTTTTACGCCAATTTGCGCGATGTGAAAGAGCTGCCGAAATACACGATGCGCACGCTGGTGTATCACGAAGCGGTGCCTGGCCATCATCTGCAAATTTCGATTGCACAGGAGCT
>JAYWAQ010000768.1:0-2816 GCA_043782305.1 Burkholderiales bacterium | reverse complement strand
TTGCGGATACCTGGGGTACCGACCATGATCTCGTGTGCCGCGACGCGGCCATTGCCATCCTTGGTCTTGAGCAATGATTGCGAGATGATCGCCCGGATCGATTCGGACAGCATCGAACGCACCATGTCTTTCTCGGCGCCGGGAAACACGTCTACGATGCGGTCAATTGTTTTTGCCGCCGAAGAGGTATGTAAAGTGCCAAACACTAAATGCCCGGTTTCAGCGGCAGTCAGCGCCAGACGAATGGTTTCCAGATCGCGCATCTCACCGACCAGGATGATGTCAGGATCTTCACGCAGGGCAGAGCGCAACGCGTTGGAGAACGACAAGGTTTGCTCTCCCAATTCACGCTGGTTGATCAGACATTTTTTGCTCTCGTGAACAAATTCAATGGGGTCCTCAACAGTGAGGATATGACCCATCAAATTTTCGTTCGCGTGGTTGACCATCGCGGCCAGCGTCGTGGATTTTCCCGAGCCAGTCGGGCCGGTTACGAGCACCAGGCCGCGTGGTTTCAACGCCAGTTCGGCAAAGATTTTTGGCGTCGCCAGGTCTTCGAGCGACAGCACGCGTGAAGGAATCGTTCGAAACACGGCCGCGGCGCCACGCTCCTGATTGAAAGCATTGACGCGAAAGCGGGCAAGGTTCGGGATTTCGAACGAGAAGTCGACCTCAAGGTTCTCCTCGAAAATCTTTCTCTGCGCGTCGGACATGATGTCGTAGACGAGGCTGTGAACATCCTTGTGCTCCATCGCGGGCAAATTGATGCGGCGAATGTCGCCATGCACACGCAGCATCGGCGGAAGACCGGACGACAAATGCAGGTCAGAGGCCGTATTCTTCACCGAGAAGGCCAGTAGCTCCGAAATATCCATCCCTATAATTCCTTCTGACGCGATGCACGCAATGCCCGCAATGCGCGGATTGCGATAGTTTTTACATGCTCAAAGTGAGCCTTGTGGCTACACCCGAGCTTTATCCGATTGACATTGTCATTATGACCGCAAGTTCAGCGCCTTCGCAAGCAAACGAGCGACTTGCCGCAGTGCGAGCGCGGCTTGACGCGGCAATGCTTCATTCGGGTCGGCCTGCGGGTGACGTCACGCTCCTCGCCGTGAGCAAGATTCAGCCAACCGAAAAAATTCGTGCGCTTTACGCGGCGGGGCAGCGCGCCTTTGGCGAAAACTACGTGCAGGAGGCGGAAGGCAAGATTGCCGAGCTCGCGGACTTGTCCGATATTGAGTGGCATTTGATCGGTCCGCTGCAATCGAACAAAACGCGCGGCGTCGCGGAAACAGTGCATTGGATTCATTCCGTGGATCGTCTCAAAATAGCCGAGCGATTGTCGGCGCAGCGGCCTGAATCGATGCCGCCCCTCAACGTGTGTATTCAGGTCAACATTAGTGGTGAGACGTCGAAAAGTGGCTGCTCGCCGGATGATTCGCTGCCTTTGATTCAGGCGGTCAACGCGCTGCCGCGCTTGCGGGTTCGAGGCGTGATGGGTATGCCCGAGCCCGATATCGCCGAGACCGCGACGCGTGCTCAATTCATGCTGCTGGCGAAGTTATTTGCCGAAGCGAAAGCGTTTGTGCCGACGCTTGACACCTTGTCGATGGGCATGTCGGACGATCTTGAAATCGCCGTGGCCTGCGGCTCGACGATGGTGCGCGTGGGTACGGCGCTGTTTGGTGCCCGGCCTGCCCGCTAAAAAGAGGGACTCTGTGAACAAAATCTGTTTCGTCGGTGGCGGCAACATGGCGAGCGCCATGCTCGCCGGGTTACGAAAAAAACATCCAGTGCTTGATTGCCACATCATCGAGCCATTCGCGCCTGCGCGTGAGAAATTGGCGATGCTTGGAGTGACGGTGCATGAAGCTGCGAACCGCGCTGCCGTTGACGGCGCGGATGCCGTAGTGCTCGCGGTCAAACCGCAAGTGCTGAAACAGGTGTGCGCTGAGTTGCTGCCGTGTTTAATCGACGAGCTGATTGTGAGCATCGCAGCCGGCACACGAATTTCGACACTAACGCGGTGGTTGAATGGTCATCCGCGCATCGTGCGCACGATGCCGAACACACCTGCATTGATTGGGCAGGGCATTACGGGTTTGTATGCGCCGCCTGCGTTGGCGGCGCACGATGCCGCAACCGCAACTGAGCTGATGCAGTCGACCGGCGTCGTTGTTCGGGTCGAAAGCGAGGGCATGATTGACGCGGTGACCGCTGTGTCTGGCAGCGGCCCGGCGTACGTGTTTCACTTCATTGAATCGATGCTGGCAGCGGCTGAGGGCGTGGGATTTAACGCGGCCGACGCGCGAACGTTCGTACTGGCAACGCTCAAGGGTGCTACTGCGCTCGCGGAAGCCTCGGACGAAAGCCCGTCGGTGCTGCGCGAACGGGTGACGTCGAAGGGCGGCACAACCGCAGCGGCGCTCGCGGTGATCAACGAGCGTGGCGTCCAGCAGGCACTGATCGACGCGGTTCGCGCAGCGCGTGATCGTGGCGCCGAGCTCGGCGAAATGCTGGACGCTACTTGACGCTGCCGACTTGGATATGCGGGGTCAAGGATGGCGTCGAAATCACGATTTACGTGCAGCCCGGAGCGAAGGCGACGGAGACTGCGGGCGAACATGATGGCGCGCTGAAACTGCGCATTCATGCGCCGCCCGTTGATGGCAAGGCGAACGCTGCGGTGATTGCATTTTTGGCGCTACGCCTGGGCGTCGCCAAGTCGCAGATCGAACTGATGTCAGGCGACAAGAATCGCCGCAAGCGACTGCGCGTTTCTGGAATTTCGGCTGGGTTTGCGTACGAAAAAT
>JAYWAQ010000767.1:0-2819 GCA_043782305.1 Burkholderiales bacterium | reverse complement strand
CGAATGCCCTACTATGCTCCGATCTGGAGCTATAGCTTTTCCCGCAATTCCCTATTGAATATGGGCTAAATCGTCAATATGATGCTTATCGACATATCGCCAAATAAGATCTTAGCCCACATAGAAAGCGGCTTTCGGCAGAAAGCTGATTTCTCACAGCGATCCGTAAGTTGTCATCCCGCGACAGCGGGAATCCTGATCGGACGTGCACTAAGGCGCAGTCAAATGCGCGGGAAGTGGAGCGCTTTTTTTGCTATCCAATGACTCTGCAAACGACGAGTCGTGGGGAGCGTTTGTGAGGCAGGCGAATTAGGGTTTTGGACGCGGACGGGCAACAATCGGGCCACCCGGCGGTCTGTCGGGCCCACGTACGGCAGCCGGTGGCGCTTCACCGTCGGGCGACGCCGGTACGGCATTCGGCGAAGTCGTCGCCTCCGAGTCACGCGCAGACAAAGCCGGGTTCGTTCCGTGCGCACAAGGGCACGGCTCCGTCACGCAAATGCATCCGAACCCCGACAGTCCGATGAACGCATTGGTGTCGATCTTCTTGCCCTTGAACGACGATTCCGGAATGGTCATTTTGGCACCCGCGCGCCAACCTTCCCGCCCCGTGCAACTGCCAAGCGGACGACCAGTCTGGTTTTCCAGCACCCCGGTTCTCACGCCTCCCACCATCGGGCTCGTCGGATTGATTTTGCAGGCGTAGATTTCGATGGCGGCACAGGTTGATGAGGCGCCGATGCCGAGTACCAAACTGCTAATGACAAATAATTTTCGAATTGACATGATGAAACTCCATTGGCTTGTTTATGAACCGTGCGGGGGGCGGCACCTGCCCACCGCGCTCTACGACATGACGTTCTGGCTACAGCCGCTCGACTTGCTCTGGCAAGAGTTCAGCGCCAGCAGAGCCCGTTTCATCAACCGCTAATTGCGTGTCCAGCAAGTGCCATTGGCCTGGTCGTTCACGTCCACCCAAGCGCGAATGCCGTGATTGCCGTAGTCGCCGTAGGCACCAAATTTCCAACCACCACCGGCATGAAATTCTGCGACCGTCCAACCCGGCCCAAAGGCGGCGCACGCCGAATTTGCGCCGGTCAGTGTGGTTGGCGGAAGCATAGGTGCGGTGGTAGCGATGACATTGCCAGACCAGTTACCCGCCCCGCCCGGAGGCGCGCTGAGCCCTGCCGATTTCATGCACAACAGCGGACGCTGCTCGGTACAGTAGGTGTCGCCTTCGTAAGGGTTGCAATCGGGGCCCGGAGGATTTGCCGCGCCGGGCGATCCCTGGCATGCGGGTGTCGCCATGCCGGTCACCGTATTTTGTGGGTATAGACCGAAGGTCAATCCCTTCTTGCGTGGCGCACAGGTGTATTCAAGTCGCGCTGAAAGCACAGAGGTGTCGTCTTGCACCGCGAAGCTGAAGCGATTCGGCGTCACGTTGATTTGCGTGGCAACGTTGAAGCTCATCGTCTTTGTCGCACCTTGTGGCTCGCTGAGCCAGATTGGGCTACTAAGGTAGGCACCATTTTGCGATCCATTGGCAAACGCGGTGATTGAATCGTTCGCGGAGCCCGCGCCGCCGCGACGCACAGTGATTGACAGATTGGCGGCGGAAACCTTCACGTCTTTCCCGCAATCGAGGTTAAACGTTTCAATAAACATGGTGTTGTCAGGCACGACGCCGTAACCGACTTTGGTGGGATGGCCTGCAAAGTTCGCGCTGAAATCGCTCACCAGCGGAGTTGTCGGCCCGCTGCTTTTCGTAATCGTCGCGGCGCTCGCGGTGAAGGTCAAGGACGTGCCGAGTAGCGCTGCCACCAGCGGCTTGCACAATGAAAGTTTCATGTTCTATCTCCGGAAAAATCGACACTTTTCTTCGGCGGGTCGGAAACCGTGCAGCGCGATCATTGCCCTGCACTCACTCTAACGGCAGAATCCGCGATTTCCGGCCAAATATTTTTTCAAATTGAAGTCGATCTCTCGAAGCGGCGCACCCAAATTCTTTGTGAAGTGATCTAAAGGAGTGCGCCAACTGACGGCGCGATCCAAGCGGTGCCAGAACACGGTAGTGACATTTTTTCTGCGCTAAATCGCACTATCCGCGATGGCGCTCCGTTCGCCTTCTCTACAGCAAGATAACGAATTCGACGACAGCCACGTCCTGCGCAAACAGGCTTACGCGACCGCGAGCCGTTTCTTCCGGGGAGAGGCGCTGGGTGAACGTTTGCGTGGTGCCGGGGCGCATCCGTTCGAGCGAATGCGCGGAGCCCTTGATTGGATTGCCTTGAAACCAGAGTGTGGTATTTGTTTTATTGCTTTTCTGCGGCGCGTTGTGCATGCTCACCGTCCACGTGACGGTGGCCGTCGTCTTGCCGTCGCACGGCGACTGCCAATCAAGCGTATCGGTGAACACGGCTTTGCCGCTGGGGTCTGACGCCTCGTAGTCCATCTGATCAAGCGGTGTGCCGCGTGGAAAGCAGCGCATGTTCGCCTGCGTTTTGCCGCCAGTGTTGCCCTTGTTCTTGCTGACCCGGTGGCCTTTTGCGGGATTGCATGCGGCGGGGTTTGCGTCTGGGGTTTTGTCTTGCGCGAATGCGATGTTGCAGAACCGCGTGAGTGCAAGTGCGGCGAGCAGTTGGCGGCGTTTGGGGGATGTCATGTTGGGGCTCCTAATTTTTGGCGGAAAAATTTGATTTGGAGTGCGGCAACGAGCGCATTTTCGTAGATACCGTCTTAAAGAGCAAGCAAGAAAAGTGAATTCTGTGCGAGTTGTCCGACTTGCCCACAGGGGCAGCCGAAACGAGCTTTTTAGGGGT
>JAYWAQ010000766.1:0-7815 GCA_043782305.1 Burkholderiales bacterium | reverse complement strand
GTATTCCACCATTTGAGCGCCTGAAATGCGGCCTCGGCACAGTTGAAACTGCCGGTGATGCCGTTATGCGTGAAACTGAATTTAATAGGGTAGAAATTGGTCAGGAACTGCCCCTGATAAACCACGTCCCATGGCGTGTCGTAATCAGGGTAGTAGAAGGCCATCAGATGATAGGTCGCGCCGTTGATAGTCACTGTTTTTGGCTTTGGGTCGAGGGGGTTCGGCAAACTCATGACCGGGCTCCTGAGCGAGTTAAGTGCAACTCAGTATAGAGCGGCATTAAGCAGTCGTTGCGACTCAGGAACAAAAAGCGGGGCCGAAGCCACGTTGATTTCAACGCTCGCGTGGCATTGCGTCATTCATCAATCGACAAACGCTCAAAAAGGGTGCCTACCCGGTGCCACTACCCAGCAGGTAGAGGCGTTTACCCGGCAGCAGATAGTCGATGAGCACGGTGCCGGTGGGTTTGCGGTCAACGGCGATTTTTTCACCGGGCTGAATGTGCTGCAGGCGCGAAGTGAGTGGTCCACCGGGCACTTTGATACTGAGAAATTCAAGGTGCGCTTCGTAATTGGGGCTAACGATACTGTACGCCCTAAGCAGTAGCTTGTCGTCGACACGCTAGCCGATCATGGTGAAGTGGCCGTTAGAAAAACGCCGACTGGGATCACGGGTGGTGGTGGTGAAGCTGAACAAGCGATCCGTCCAGGTTTAAGCGTGTGCGATGCGTTCGAGATGAACCGGTACGTACTTGTGCCAAGGCGTACCCGCAAACGGGTCGCGGTCGGTGGTATTGGTGAGCTCGTTGAGCGACACTCCGCGTCGGTTCAGCGTGCCGTCAGTACGGTGGTAATCCACGCCGTGGCCGTTCGGTAACGAGACATGGCCCGGTTGGAGTTCGTCGGTGATTTCGATGGGCGCTTGCGCCTTTCCACGAGGCGTGCGCAATTCAATCCAGTCGTCCTCGGTACAGCCCAATACGGCGGCGTCCTGCGGATGAATGCGCAGCACGCCAAAATCACCCTTTTTCATCCATTCGGGGTTGCGAATGGACGTATTGCTGGTGTCGGGTCGGCGCTCGCCGGCCGACAAAATGTAGGGGTAATCGGAGCGATGCGGCGGCAACTTGCTGTCAATCGTCGCTAGCTCATCGAGCATCTCTTTGATGTTCAAGTTAATTTTGTGATCGGGCAGCTTCACCGCATTCCAACTGTCTGCGTATTCGCTGACAGCAAAAATGACGCCGGACGGGCTGTTCAAAATGGCATCGAAAAGCCGATTGCCGCCCAGCAATGTCGGCCCACCAAATCCCGCGCCGCGCGCCGCAGCGGGCTGCGTTCTGACATAGAGTTGGCTGATTCCCCACAGCGACGCTGCCGGCGCGAGCCGCGGCGGCAGGCTGGGCCCCAGCGTGCGATACAGCACCACGGCTGCATACCGGGCCACGCGCTTGTCGCGCATTGATTTCAACGCAAACGCCAGACCGAACGCGGTGCGGCCCATCCGTGCGGCTGCTCGCAAAAAGGTGTAGTTGGCGTTATTCAACACCCCCATCGCCTCAAGCAGCCGCGCGTGAATTTCTGCTTCAGGCAGGGTGCCTGGGCGAGGCTTGAAATGAGGGTGCCGGAGCTGAAATCCATTGCGCGGAAACTCGAGGTTGAAGAACGTGGCCTCCGCCTTTTCAAACTGGCTGCTGGCAGGCAACACATAGTCGGCCTGACGCGCGGTTTCGGTCATTGCCACGTCGATCACCACGCTGCACTCCAGCGCGCGCAAGGCTTCGCGCATGCGCTGACTGTCCGCCAATGAATGCACGGGGTTGGAGCTTTCGATGAACATGGCCCGGAAACGCTTGGGGTGCTCGGTCAAAATTTCATCTGGAATCACATTGCACGGGATCAATCCCATGATCACTTTTGATCCCGTGACTGGGCTGCGCGTCCATTTGCGAGGAGGCGCAGGCTGGCCGTTCTGTTGTGGTTTTGCCGTGTTGCGGTTGGAGTACGAGAGGTTAAGAAAGGGCACAAAAGCGTTGTTGGCTCCTTCCTTGCCGTAGTTGCCGGTGAGCAGCCAGACCAAGCGATTTAGGTAGCTGTTCAACGTTGAATGCACATTCATCTGCACGCCAAGATCTTCAATCATGGAAACGCTTTTTGCGCTTGCGATTCGCCGTGCCGCTGATCGCAGCAGCGATTCCTCAACGCCGCAGGTCGTAGCGTAGCGGGCCACGTCAATGCCTTTCATTGCGGCTGCTACGGCCTCGTACCCGGTGGTGTGCTCGGCGAGCCAGCGTGATGCTACAAGCCCCTCTTGCACGAGGATTGCTGAAAGTGCCGTCAAGCACCATGCGTCGGTGCCGGGTTTGACTGCAAGGTGATAGTCCGCCATTTTGGCCGTCTCGGTGCGTCGCGGGTCGATCACGATCATCGCGCGATTCGGGTCGTTTTCAATCTCGCGCAGCGTGACGCGGGTACGTGCAAATCCGTGCGATTGCCACGGGTTTTTGCCTAAAAATACAGCGACTTCGCAGTGCTCGAAGTCGCCGTGGACGGGAGCCCCCGCCATCTTGCCCTGTACCCAGGCTTCTCCGGTTTTTTCCTGCGCTAACGCGTTGGATCGGTACTGAATGCCGAACGCTTTGATCGTGCTATCCGCGTAGGTTCCGCCAAGGTGATTGCCCTGACTTCCGCCGCCGTAATACAGGATGCTTTCGCCGCCGTGCTGGTTCTTGATCGCGGAGAACTTCTCGGCGATCTCACGCAACGCGGTTGCCCAGTCAATGTTTTCGTAACTGCCATCGGGGCGACGTCGTTTCGGTGAGTCGATGCGGTCTGCGCCGTTTTGGTAGAAGTCCATGCGCTGCGATTTCTCGCAGATGTAGCCCTGCGAGATGGGATGGGACTTGTCGCCTTTGATCTTGGTAATCCGGCCGTTCTCTGTTTTGATGTCGAGGCCGCAATTGAGCGAGCAGATGATGCACGCAGTCTTTTTCCAGGTATCCGTCTCAGCGTTGCTCATGATGGGGTCGTCCTCGGAATACAGAAGGGAGAGGTTGTCTTATTGGGTAATGCCTGTTATCCTAGCGCAAGAAATGAAAAAGTGTCAACTGCATTTTTTTAAAAACGCCTCATGCGCTACTCCACTGAATACAAAGAGCAGGCTCGCGTCAAGCTGATCGAAGCGGGCGGACGCCACGCCAAAGAGCACGGATTTGCCAGCAGCGGAATGGCCGACATGGCAGCCGCAGCCGGCGTGACCACGGGCTCCTTGTATAAGCATTTCGACGGCAAGACAGACTTGTTACTGTCCATGATCACTGCCGAGCTCAGGCGAACGGCCGACTTGTATGCCGCGATCGACCCCAATGATGCAACCAAGGTGTCGAAGATGCTCGCGGGCTACCTAAGCTTGAGTCATGTGCAGCAACCGGGAGACGGATGCCCCCTGCCCTCGTTGACTGCTGAAATCGGGCGAGCCGATGGCGAGGTTAAAGCAGCGTTCGAGCAAGGCATGCGCACCATCCACGCGAACGTGGAAGCGCTAACAGGTGACGCCGATGCGGCGTGGGCAGTGATCTCACAAAACGTGGGCGCAGTGATGCTCGCGCGCGCGATGCACAGCGAGTCACTACAACACGAACTGTTGAAGGCAGTGCTGCAAGCCGGGGAGCGGCTGGTCAGTGGTGACAAATCGAGTCGTACAACTGCGGCGTGATGTGTCGAGATTTCGTCGTGCGAGGCTACCCGCTGGAACTGTCGCGAGGTAACAGCATAACAAACGTAGAAATGTCATACAATGTTTGACAATCATTCAGATGTGACGAAGAAAATATGCTCATTGTTCGCAAACTCGGAAACTCGATTGGATTCACCTTTCCGGCCATGATGGCACGTGAATATGGCCTTGCGCCGGGAACCGCATTTGACGTTGAGCCGATGGCCGATGGCGCAATGGTGCTCAGGCCCACGCGAGCCAAGCTTCGCTTCACTTCGGCCGAGTTGAACGCTCAGTGCAATCAGCGCGCGCCGATGCCGGCGGATTTAGTGGGCTGGGACGCGATGCCAGCCGTTGGTTCTGAGGCGCTCTGACGTGGCGGCTCGTCGAGCAGCGGTTCCGCGTCGGGGCGACATACTACTCATTGCACTTGACCCGACGGCGGGGACGGAAATGCAAGGCACTCGTCCGGTGTTGGTGCTTTCAAATGCGACCTTCAATTCTCAAGGACGTGCGTTGGTTGCGCCGATTACGCAAGGCGGCAATATCGAACGCGTGCGCGGCTGGAGCGTGTCGCTGATGGGAGCGGGCACCAGCACGCAAGGCGTGGCAGTGGTGAGCCAATGTCGAATCCTTGATTTTTTCGCTCGTAACGCGAAACGAATCGACGGCGTGTCGCAAGTGGTGATTGATGAGGCGCTAGCAAAACTTGAGGCGATGGTGGCGGTTGAGTGACTGCATGGCGCAGCGACGCGATGTTGGGCTACTCACGCATTTGTGGCGCTGGATTTTGTGAGGGCGCTTCCACCGTGAAAGGCTGGCGTTGATTTGACACAATCGCGATGGAATCGCTCCCACGTGAGCAAAAAAAACGGGGCCGAAGCCCCGTCCATTTCAACGTGCGAAGTGACTACGCCTGCGGCGCGTCCGCTGTCGGAGCAGCACCTTCGTTGGCAGCCGCGGCCTGATCGGCAAGCAGCGCTTTCATCGAGAGCTTGACGCGGCCTTTGTCGTCGAAGCCGAGCACTTTGACTTTGACGGTTTGGCCTTCTTTGAGGTAATCGGTCACAGCGTTCACGCGCTCATTGGCGATTTGCGAAATGTGCAGCAAACCGTCGCGACCTGGGAGCAGCTGGATCACGGCACCGAAGTCCATGATGCGGATGATCGGGCCCTCGTAGACGCGGCCGACTTCAACTTCAGCCGTGATGCCGTCGATACGCTTTTTGCATTCGGCGAGGTCTTCACCATTCGGCGACGCGATGGTGATCGTGCCGTCGTCTTCGATGTTGATCTGGCAATGCGTTTCTTCCGACAGGGCACGGATCACTGCACCGCCTTTGCCGATCACGTCACGGATTTTTTCCGGATTGATCTTGAAGGTAATCATGCGTGGCGCGTAGGCGCTCATCTCGGTGCGCTCATGCGGAACAGCCTCTTGCATGATGGCAAGGATGTGCTTGCGCGCTTCGTAGGCTTGTGCCAGTGCGACGCCCATGATTTCCTTGGTGATGCCCTGGATTTTGATATCCATTTGCAATGCAGTGATGCCGCGATCTGTACCGGCCACTTTAAAGTCCATGTCGCCCAAGTGATCTTCGTCACCCAGAATGTCGGTAAGCACCGCGAAGCGCGTGCGTTCCTTGATCAGGCCCATCGCGATACCGGCAACGGGTGCTTTCAACGGCACGCCTGCATCCATCATCGCGAGTGCCCCGCCACAGACCGAAGCCATCGACGACGAACCGTTTGATTCGGTGATTTCCGACACGACGCGCATCGAGTACGAGAAGTCCTTTTCTGCGGGCAGCACAGCAACCAGCGCGCGCTTGGCGAGACGGCCGTGGCCGATTTCGCGACGCTTTGGCGTACCCACGCGGCCGGTTTCGCCAGTGGCGTACGGAGGCATGTTGTAGTGCATCATGAAGCGGTCGCGGTATTCACCGGCGAGCGCGTCGATCATCTGCTCGTCCTGCTTGGTGCCTAGTGTGGCAACCACCAATGCCTGCGTTTCACCGCGGGTGAACAGCGCCGAGCCGTGCGCACGTGGCAGCACGCCGGTGCGAATGGAGATCGGGCGAACGGTGCGCGTGTCGCGACCATCAATGCGAGGCTCGCCGCGCAGGATTTGCTCACGAACAGTTTTCGCTTCGAGCGCGAACATTTCGTTACGGATGTGGTTCTTGGTGGCGCTGTTGGCGTCGGCCGGGATCAGCACGGCCTCAGCGGCAGCTGCGACCTCTTTGAGCTTGGCGCTACGGGCGCTCTTCGATTTGATTTTGTAGGCTTCGTCGTAGCCAGGGCCGGCGATTTCAACAATCTTGGCGACGAGTGCTTCGTCTTTCGCCGGCGGCTGCCAATCCCATGACGGTTTGCCAGCCACTTCGCCCAACGCCATGATCATGTCGATCACGGGTTGCTGTTGCGCCTGGCCCCACCAGATTGCTTCAAGCATGACTGCTTCAGGCAGTTCAGTGGCGTCGGATTCCACCATCATCACGGCGGTTTCAGTGGCGGCAACGATCAGGTCCATCTCCGAGGTTTTGCGCTCGGTCATGGATGGGTTCAGGATGTACTGACCGTTGGCGTAACCGATGCGGGCAGCGGCGATTGGCGCAGCGAATGGCACGCCAGCAAGGTAGAGCGCAGCGGACGCACCGATGATCGCGGGGATGTCGGAATCGATCTCAGGATCGAGCGACATCACGGTCGCGATGACCTGAATTTCGTTGTAGAAACCGTCCGGGAACAGCGGGCGGATCGGGCGGTCAATCAGGCGCGAAGTCAGCGTTTCTTTTTCTGAAGGACGGCCTTCGCGCTTGAAGAAACCACCGGGGATTTTGCCAGCGGCGTAGGTCTTCTCTTGATAATCAACAGTCAGCGGAAAGAAGTCCTGGCCTTCTTTGACAGTCGTCTTGGCAACAGCCGTGACGAGCACAACGGTGTCGCCGTAACGAACGAGCACCGAGGCATCGGCTTGACGGCCAATTTCGCCGGTCTCAAGGGTTAAGGTGTGTGCGCCATATTGAATGGACTTGGTGGTTGCGGTCAGCATCGGCTGGTACCTTTCTTTTTAATGCGCTCTCTGCGCGTTTCATTAAGTGAGCAGTGACAGGTGAGCTGTGTGCGGTGAACCGTGATTCGCAGAAAGACTGCTCACAGCTCACTCGTCAACGCTCACTGGGAGCGCCGCGCAAAACAAAAAAAGCCACCAATTCCGAGGAACGGTGGCTTTTTCAGCTAGCTGCGACGCGTAAAAATTACTTGCGCAGGCCGAGCTTTTCGATCAGCGCTTGATAACGGGCGCGGTCAGTGTTTTTCAGGTACGCGAGGAGCGCGCGACGGTTGTTAACCATCTTGAGCAGGCCACGGCGGCTGTGGTGATCTTTGGTGTGAACCTTGAAGTGGTCGCCGGCCAAGAAGTTGATGTTGGCGGTCAACAGTGCGACTTGCACTTCGGTCGAGCCGGAATCGTTCGCTGAACGACCGTGCTCTTTGATGATGGCTGCGGATTGTGCTGGCGTCAGTGCCATAAAAATGTCCTGTTCTCTTTTTAATCGTCAGCCAGAGAAACGGTTTGAACTGAGTCAACCGCCCCCCGAAAGACGCATGGTTTTATCGAAGTAAGCCGAACATTATAAACGGAATTCAGCCATTCGGGGAATGCTGTGCATGATCGGTGGCTACATCGAGAGCTGCTGTACAGCTTTTCATCAAATCTGCTTATCTATTTGGTTCATTGGCACAATTCGCCATAAGTCGACTTTCTATTTTTTTGATCCTCAGCCCTTTTTAAATGGGCGTTTCAGGAAAATGCTGATGATTATGTTTTTTGTTTTTTCGTATCGCGTCGCGATGAACCGACGCCGTATTGAATAGCTGCATGGGGTGTTATGACCGCAGTTTGGTTCATGGACGAGGCGTCCACCCGCCGACATCAAGGCGTATTGCGCTGACTCATGATGATCCGACGGGTGCTATGACCGGTTGCCCGGCACTGCGCGCGAGCGCAGCGTCGTGCTCACGCAACAGTTCAATGAATTTGAGACCGAGGCCCGACATGGAGCGATTGCGCAGCCACGCCGCGCCGAAATGCGTGCG
>JAYWAQ010000765.1:0-2823 GCA_043782305.1 Burkholderiales bacterium | reverse complement strand
TCTTTGGCATCGGCAACACGCGCGCACGTAAAGTGTGTGACGAGGCTGGCGTCGCGCAGGACAAGAAAATCAAGGATCTCACCGATGCTGAGCTCGACAAACTGCGCGAGCAGGTTGGCAAGTTCGCCGTTGAGGGCGATCTTCGACGTGAAGTCACGATGAGCATCAAACGCCTGATTGATCTTGGCTGCTACCGTGGCACGCGTCATCGCAAAGGCCTGCCAGCGCGCGGCCAACGCACGCGCACCAACGCTCGCACGCGCAAAGGTCCGCGCAAGGCGATTGCTGGCAAGAAAGGCTAAGAAATAAATCATGGCACAAGCATCAGCAAAAAACACGGCCGCTGCCCGCGCTCGTAAGAAAGTCAAAAAGAACGTCTCCGAGGCAATTTGCCACGTGCACGCGTCTTTCAACAACACCATCATCACGATTACTGACCGTCAGGGCAATGCCCTGTCATGGGCAACGTCTGGCGGCGCTGGCTTCAAGGGCTCGCGCAAATCGACGCCGTTTGCAGCTCAGGTTGCAGCCGAAGCCGCAGGTAAAGTCGCCGTTGAGTGTGGCGTGAAGAACATCGAAGTTCAGATCAAGGGCCCGGGTCCGGGTCGTGAGAGCGCAGTTCGCGCACTGAACGCGCTGGGGATCAAGGTCACCAGCATTTCCGACGTGACGCCGGTGCCGCATAACGGCTGCCGTCCGCCTAAACGTCGTCGCATGTAATTCACGAGAGGAGAAAAACTAATGGCTCGCTATACCGGCCCCAAGTGCAAGCTCTCTCGTCGTGAGGGAACTGACTTATTTTTAAAGAGCGCACGTCGCTCGCTCGACAGCAAATGCAAACTGGAAGTCGCTCCAGGTCAGCATGGTGCCAAATCTGGCCAGCGCCTGTCGAACTATGGTCTGCAACTGCGCGAAAAGCAAAAGCTGCGTCGTATCTACGGCGTACTTGAGCGTCAATTCCGCCGTACGTTCGCGGAAGCGGATCGTCGTAAAGGCTCAACCGGTGAGAACCTGTTGAAACTGCTCGAATCGCGTCTCGACAACGTCGTCTATCGCATGGGCTTCGGCTCAACGCGCGCAGAAGCCCGCCAACTGGTTAGCCATAAGGCGATCCTGGTTGACGGAAAAATGTGCAACATCCCATCGGCAATTATTTCGGCTAACGCGGTGATCAGCGTATGCGACAAATCCAAAGCACAGGCTCGCATCATCGATGCAGTCGCTTTGGCTGAGCGCATCGGCTTCCCGGGTTGGGTCGACGTAAACACCAAAGAGATGAAGGGTACGTTCAAGCACGCGCCCGACCGCAGTGAGTTTGCATCCGACATCAACGAAAGCTTGGTCGTCGAGTTGTACTCGAAGTAATCGAATTCCCTCACTGTAAAGGACGCGTATGCAAAGTACTGCTTTTTTGAAACCGCGCAACATTGAGGTTCACGCCACAAGCCCATCCAGCGCTCGCGTTGTGATGGAGCCGTTTGAGCGTGGCTACGGCCACACCCTGGGCAATGCGCTTCGTCGCGTATTGCTGTCGTCAATGCCCGGCTACGCCCCGACCGAAGTGTCGATCACCGGCGTCGTGCATGAGTATTCCGCGCTGGAAGGCGTGCAGGAAGACGTGGTTGACCTGCTTTTGAATCTCAAAGGCGTGGTTATCAAGTTGCACAACCGCGACAACGCGGTGCTGACGCTGAAAAAAGAGGGCGCAGGCCCGGTCACGGCAGCGGATATTGAATCGTCGCACGAAGTTGAGATCGTCAATCCGGAACACCTGATTGCGACCTTGACCCAGGGCGGCAAACTTGAACTAGAAATCAAGGTTGAGCGTGGCCGTGGTTATGTACCGGCAACGGTTCGTACGGCGGCAGGCCAAACGGCTAACCGCAAGGTTGGCTCGATCCTGCTCGACGCATCGTTCAGCCCGGTCAAGCGCGTGAGTTACCTGGTTGAGTCCGCTCGTGTTGAACAGCGTACTGACCTCGACAAGCTCGTACTTGATATCGAGACCAACGGCGCAATTGAGCCCGAAGGTGCGGTCCGTTACGCGGCCAGCATCCTTGTGGATCAACTCTCCGCGTTTGCTGATCTCAAGGGCACCGACATGCCAGCACTCGAGCGCGCGACTGCGTCGTTCGATCCGGTTCTGCTCAAGCCTGTGGACGATCTCGAACTCACCGTTCGTTCGGCCAACTGCCTCAAAGCAGAAAACATTCACTATATCGGCGATCTGGTGCAGCGCAGCGAAACGGAGCTTCTGAAGACTCCGAATCTCGGCCGCAAATCGCTTAACGAAATCAAAGAAGTCCTCTCGCAGCGCGGCCTCGCGTTGGGTACCAAGATCGACAACTGGCCTCCGGCTGGTCTTGATCGCGGCAACTAAGAGCGGATAGGAGAAGAACTTATGCGTCACGGTCACGGACTACGCAAATTAAACCGAACCAGCGCCCATCGTCAGGCACTGTTGCGGAATCTTTCAACCGCTTTGCTTCGTTATGAAGTGATCAAGACCACGCTGCCAAAGGCCAAAGAGCTGCGCCGCGTCGTCGAGCCACTCATCACGCTTGGCAAAAAGCCATCGCTGGCCAATCGCCGTCTGGCGTTTGATCGCCTGCGCGATCGCGATATCGTCGGCAAGATCTTCAGTGAGCTTGGCCCGCGCTACACCGCCCGCAACGGCGGTTACGTGCAAATCCTCAAGTACGGCTTCCGTCAGGGCGACAACGCTCCGATGGCGCTCGTGCAACTGATGGATCGCCCAGCTTCGGCTGACGCGAATATTGTTGAGGACAAAGCAGAATAGTCTCTATTTTGCGGATGTGAAAA
>JAYWAQ010000764.1:0-2825 GCA_043782305.1 Burkholderiales bacterium | reverse complement strand
TTTTTCCGGAGGGAGGTTTGTGCGTATATTTTTTGTATTAAGTGGCTTTGTGTTATTTAATACCGTGAGCCGATCCTCACCTGTAGATTGGAGGTGTTATTTTGTCGGTCGATTTGCTCGAATTTACCCAGCCTTTGCGGTCATAGTGTCGCTTTCAGGAATTTTTTTATGGGTTCTCCAAGATACGTCCCCGCTGCCGCAGGTCAGTTTTTGGTTTAACTCGGAAGCCCGACAAAGCCAAATAACAATGATTTCACTCTTGGAGATTTTGACCTTACAGGGTACGCCGGAAAGCATCAAAATAGATTGCGTGACCTGGAGCCTCGTACATGAGGCTCGCTTTATCATTTTTTTTCCAGTTTTGTATGCTCTCATTCTCAGAAAAGAAATTATTACATTTTTAATCGTTGTGCTCGGGTCGGTAATTTCTGATAGCGCGTACCTCGGTGTTGAGGGCTCTAAATATTTTATTTCAGCAAATACATTTTTGGGTTCTGCTTGTTCTACTATACACTTCTTACCTCTTTTCATGATTGGAATGATCGCCGGAAAACGGCTTGAACAGATAATGCTTTTTTTGAAGAAAATGAAGTTTTGGGGACGATTGGGTATTTTCCTTATAAGTCTAATTCTTATTCGTCGTCCTCAGGAAGTTATCATGGGGATGGCCGCCGCTATTTTGATTCTGACATGCATACGGTCAACGCGTATCAGCAGGTTTCTGAATTGGCCGCCATTCCTATGGCTCGGAAGAATTTCTTACAGTTTGTATTTAATTCACATTCCAATCATGGGTTTAGTCTTCACTTTAGGGAAAAATATAGTTAGTTTAGAGATTCAACTAATAGTAGCTTTGATTTTAGTTCTAATCTGTTCCGAAGCTCTTGATCGGCTGGTTGTGGCACCTGCAGTAGAGCAGGGCCGCCGCTTCCGGCGGCGTCGGTTGAGTCGTCACGTCATTATCGCGCCGCACCGTTCGTGCGCCCGCATCGCATCGACGAGAACTCCACCGTGTCGAAATACGCCGACGGGCTGCCGCTCTATCGTCTCGAAGGCATTCTCGCGCGCTATCGGATCAGCGTGTCGCGCACGGCGATGGCTTCTTGGATGATCAAGCTCGGCGACCTCGTCACGCCACTGATCAATCTCTTCAACGACATCCAGCTCGGCTACGACGTCCTGCAGATGGACGAGACCACGGTGCAAGTCCTGAAAGAGGACGGGCGGGCCGCAAAAGACAAGTCCTTCATGTGGGTGCGACGAGGCGGGCCGCCGGGACAGCCGGTGATCCTGTTCGATTACGCGGCCACGCGTGCGGGCTCGGTGCCGATGCGACTGCTCGAGGATTACAAGGGCTTTCTGCAATCGGACGATTACTCCGGCTACAACGCGGCCGCCAAGCGCGACGGCATGACCCACGTCGGCTGCCTCGATAATGCGCGCAGAAGGTTCGTCGACGCGGTGAAGGCGCAGCATGCGATCGCCGGCCACGAACGCGGTCTCGCGCCGCAGGCGCTTACGATCATCCGCAAACTGTACGCAGTCGAGAAGCTGGCGCGCGATGCGGGCATGACGCCAGAGCAGCGGCATCGATTGCGCGCCGAAAAAGCCAAGCCGATCTGGGACGAGTTGCTCGCCTGGCTCGACAAGAACCTCGGCGCTGTTCCACTGCAATCGCTGACCGGCAAGGCGATCTCATATCTTGCCGCCGATTGGCCGCGCCTCGTGCGCACTCTCGAAGACGGCCGCGTCGAGATCTCGAACGTGCTGGTCGAAAACGCGATCCGTCCGTTCGTCATTGGCCGGAAGAACTGGTTGTTCTCAGACACGCCGGCGGGCGCAAACGCTTCAGCCAAACTCTACAGCATCATCGAGACGGCAAAAGCGGCAGGCATCGAGCCCTACGCGTATCTGCGCCACATCTTCGCTGGTCTGCCGCAGGCCATCACGCTCGCCGATATCGAGGCGCTGCTGCCCTGGAACGTCGCGGCTGCCGCGCTGAAACCGACGCGATAGCGTTGCCCCGCGATCCGCCACCCGTCAACCGAAATGCGATCCACGCGTTCAGGTCGTTCGTGGGGCGCTTACCAACGAGTGGGCGGGGTAGCGGCATGGTTGCCGACAACGTGCAAAGTGCACCCCCGCCCCGCTCGCTCGCAGCCCTCACTGACGCTGAGATCGCCACGCGCGTCTGGCGCACCCATTCGTTTGACGACGCCCGAGCCGATATCCGCGACTTCTCCGTAAAAGTCTTTGGTGCTCGCAAGCCATCAACGGGACGATGGCGGCCATCGACGCTCCTACGAGCGGCAATTGCCGATTGCCATTCCACGACGCCATGCGGACCAAAACAAAGACCATCGCGCCCCGCATGGCGTAGATGCGGCGCGACAAGCGCCGCTACACGGCGGTCGCCTATCGGCCCAAGTTGGCCGAAGCAATCTGCGACTGCGACAACGCCCCAGCCGAAACTCTTAGTGTGATTCAGAGTAACCACGCAAATGACCGCAGCCGCGCACGAAAATGCGCGCCCATATCGTCAGCCCACATGATCGCAACCCTTGCCACTAACCCCGCGCCCGCATTTTGAGGACGGAGCGGGGTTGTTTTGAGTACCGTTGTCGGGGGGCCGTAGAGCCCCCACGAGGCGCGGGCTTAGACGCGCATTCAGGTGGCGGCCGATGCTTTTTGGCAGGCCGTGTTGGCCCAGTACGCAGCCAATAAGCGCTGGAGCGTCAAGATGCATCACGACAATCTCGTGGACGGGGCTGCTGAAGTCTGATTGACGCGTCCGCAGGAAGCAAGCGGGTTGCTAAAACAGCGAC
>JAYWAQ010000763.1:0-2831 GCA_043782305.1 Burkholderiales bacterium | reverse complement strand
TGCTGTTGCGCGCTGCGGCGGGTGAAGTCGAGCAAGAGCTCGCCGATTGGTGGACTAATTTCATCGAGTCTGACCCCGATATTCGTCAGGAGCTGATTAGTCAGCGGCAGCGCGCGCAGGCGCGCCACAGCAGCCCCGCAGGTACGGGCGCGGGTGCGGACGGACCCGCGCGCCGCCGTAGGTCACGCGGTGGTCGCGGGCGGCGACGCGAGGGCGAAGGTGGCGCGGAGGGTGGCGGCAGTGGGTCAGCTGAGAGCGCGTGACAACGCCAGTCACCGCGTACCTCGCGCTGGGTAGTAACCTCAGCGATCCGGTCGCGCAGCTGGTGAAAGCGCGCGCTGCGATCGAAGTAATGCCCGGCGTAGCGGTTGTTCGTGCCTCGTCCCTCTACCAAAGCCCGGCGTGGGGTGGCGATGAGCCGCAACCCGATTACGTCAACGCGGTGCTTGTCATTCAAACCACCTTATCTGCTCGCGACTTGTGGCTCGCAACCTCTCGCATTGAGGCCGCGCAGGGGCGCGTTCGCAATGGTGCACGAAATGCCGCGCGAACGCTCGATATTGATCTGCTGCTCTTCGGCGACGCGGCAATCCACACCTCCGAACTAACGCTGCCCCATGCACGCATGCATGAGCGCGACTTCGTGCTGATGCCGCTCGTGGAAGTCGCGCCCGATGCGGTGATCGCTGGCCACGGCAGCGCCCGCAGCTGTTTGCGACGGATCGCACCAACGCCGATCAGAAAACTGCGCCACAATTCAGCATGGAATTGAGCGAGCTTCGCTACATCGTCGTCGAAGGTGCCATCGGGGTTGGCAAGACGAGCCTCGCGCGCAAACTGGCGCTTAAACTCGGCCGCGATCTGCTGCTGGAGGCTCCGGCCGACAACCCGTTTTTGGAGCGCTTTTACGCCGAACCAGAACGGTTCGCACTGGCCACCCAGCTAAATTTCCTGTTTCAGCGCGCCGATCAGGTGAAAACTTTGTCTCAGATGAGCCTATTTTCGCACGGTGTTGTTGCCGATTTTCTGCTCGAGAAGGACCCTCTTTTTGCAGCACTCACCCTGTCCTCTGACGAGCTGACGCTGTATCACAAGCTCTACTCGCATTTGCAACCACAGTCGCCGAAGCCCGATCTCGTTATTGCCTTGCAGGCCCCGATTGACGTTCTGGTGCAGCGCGTGGCCCATCGTGGCATTCGTTTTGAACAACAAATGCGCCCGAGCTATTTGGCGCGACTCTCGGACGCCTACACCCGCTTTTTTCACAACTACGACGCCGCGCCGGTGCTGTTCGTCAATACGGAGGGTCTCAATTTTGTTGACTCTGCGGCGGACGTTGAGCTTTTGCTGGCTCATGTCGCAGGAATGCGCGGCGAACGCGAGTTCTTTAATGTGGCATCGGTTGCCTAACCGCTGCCAGCGTGCCCCGGAGTCGCCATCAGACTTGGTCTGATCGGTGTTTCTTCGTTACACTCTTTGCAATAACAACGGAGGCATGAGTTCTGGTCTATGGGGAGCTTGGATTGAAGCGTCGAATACCTAGCAAGTCTCGCGTGGCTTTAGGCGTAGCCGCGGCTTGGGTAGCGGTCTCCGGCGTGGCAACCTGGTCGCCTGGCGCTCTGGGCCTTTCGTTTGGCGGCGAGCAGGTGGTGTCGTATTTGGGGCAGCCGCTAAGGTTGGCGATTCCGTTGTTGGGAGCCACTGCTGATTCACTAGAAGCGCGCTGTTTTCGGCTGGTCATCGCGGCCCGCAATGATGGTCTGACGGTAATTTCGCAAGCTCGTATTGAGCTACAAACGTCGTCAAATCCGCCTTTGCTGATCGTGCGCGGCAATCGCCCGGTAGACGACCCTGTGGTGCGCGTGAGTATCGAGGCGGGCTGCGACACTCCGATTCGGCGCGATTACACCTTGCTGCTTGATCCGCCTCCGCTTCAGGCGACCGAAACAGTGCGTCCTGCGCCCGTGATCACGCCGCCGGTGTCCGTCGGCGCGAGCGCAAGTTTGAACGACGCTGCGCCCTTGAAAGCGCTGACCAGGGCCACGGCGGTCGATCGTGCTGACCGTAGCGAACGCGATGAAAAGGCCCGCGCAGCCCGCGCCACAGCAACCGCCGCAAAGGGCGCCGCCCGCACCGCAAAGGACGTTCAAAGCAACGTGCCGAAATCCTCGTCGAGCGCGGACAAATCACTTCGTATTGATCCTAAGCCGACCGAAAAGCAGCCACAGGATCAATTACGTGTTCAGGATGGGACCGGGGCTAGTGCTGCCGCAGTCGCCGATGCGTCGCTTGCCGCACTCGCCGTGCCAAGACTAAAAATTGCCAGTGATTTGCCGTCGTTTGAGCCGTCAGCGCTCGGAACGTCAAGAATTACCGACGAGTTGCAAGCGGCGATTGCCGTGGAACGCCGTGCGCGTTTGCTAAATGCGCCAATCGAAGAAGATTTGTCGCCGAGACTTGAGGCCGACCTGGTAGTCGCCAAGCGCCGTTTGGCCGAGTTGCAGTCGCAACTCAGTGCAGCGGGCATCGCGGCCAGGCCAGACTCCGGATCCTCAGTGGTTGGCTCAGTCGCAGCCGCACCGAATGTCAACTCAAAGCCAGCTCCGGCCGTAGCCCTACGAAGTGAGTGGAACTGGCGGCAATGGCTCTGGATTCCCGGCGTTCTGCTGGTGCTGGGTCTGCTTGGCTTTCTTTTCAGGCAGCGGCGCTCACAACAAGCAGCACCGCAATTTGCGACATCAACGACAGCGGTCGTGCATGCGGATGACGCTATCTTTGCACCAACGTTGACGGATGTTGAACCAACAGCGACTGGGGTACAAGCTGCGACT
>JAYWAQ010000762.1:0-2835 GCA_043782305.1 Burkholderiales bacterium | reverse complement strand
CAAGCACGGCGCCGTGGCTGATTTGACTGATCGCCTGTTTCGTTTATACGATGGGCATCCGAGCGAAACGCCTGCTGATCGGGCCTTTGCCGAGGTTGCCACGCGCTTTGCGATCCCGCGCGAAATTCCTCAAGCGTTGATCGAAGGTTTTGCGTGGGATGCAGAATTTCGTCGCTACGAAACCTTGAGCGATTTGTACGCCT
Source organism: Burkholderiales bacterium (assembly GCA_043782305.1). GTDB lineage: Bacteria > Pseudomonadota > Gammaproteobacteria > Burkholderiales > Casimicrobiaceae > Casimicrobium. The sequence goes on along the minus strand of JAYWAQ010000762.1, from coordinate 2,632 downwards.
ATGCGGCCCGCGTGGCGGGCACGGTGGGCGTGATGATGGCGTTGTTGATGGGCGTACGCAGTGCGTCCGCACTAGCGCGGGCCTGCGATTTGGGGGTGGCGATGCAGCTCTCAAACATCGCGCGCGATGTGGGCGAGGATGCCTCGGAGAAGCGTTTGTTTCTACCGCAGCAATGGCTGCGCGCGGAAGGCATTGAGCCGGACACCTGGTTGGCCAGGCCTGTCTTCACGCCGGCGTTGGGACGTGTGGTGCAGCGCCTGCTGGCGGCTGCTGACGGGCTCTACGAGCGCGTGGGTCAAGGCATCAACGAGTTACCCGCTACGTGTCGCCCAGGCATCAGCGCCGCTCGAACGCTGTATCAGGAGATTGGCCGGCAAGTAGAGAGAAATGGTCTTGATTCAGTGACGCAGCGCGCCGTAGTTAGTGGTCGACGCAAGGCTGCGCTGTTAAGTCGCAGCCTGATGCTGCCGTCGAATCGATCTGCTGTGTCGGCGCCTGCCGCACTGGATGAGACTGCATTTTTGGTGGATGCTGTGGTGAAGTCTGATGCGCTCGATGCAAGCCGCGCGCACTCGATACAAGCTGCGCGCATTGCTGTCGGCACGCCAGCGCCCGCCTGGTGGAACCTTCAAGATCGTGCGCTGTGGTTGGTTGACTTGTTCGAGCGACTGGAACGTCAGGATCGGGTGCGCTAGCTGCGCCTTTGGAAATTACGAAAGGGGCAGCAGCAACATGGATCAAAAATATTTTGGCTTGGTTGAACTCATCGCGTTCACCGTCGTCGCATTTGCGTTTTTGGGCTATCAGATTTGGTCTGTGCGCAAAAAAAGACCAGAAGATTCGGTCAGCCCAACGGGGGATCGCAACCCGCGTTCAGACGCTCCGATGCATGAAAAATAGACAGACAACTTTATGCTTAAGTACCCATTTAAAAAGGGGTACAAGCAGATTTTGCCAATAATCGATATTATGATTTTTGCGGCGCTAGCCCCAATGCGGTGGACGTTTTAGCCAAAAGCTGATGCTACCGTTTTCGCAAGACGACAGGCACGCGTTATCCCTGCCGGGCTGAAACTAGTACCACCCCACGTCCAGGGTCGCGACTTCGCCAAACGTGCAGCCGCGTTGAATCGATAGCCAGATGATTTGTGCCGCAGTGAGGGGCATGGTCAAAAACGGCAGCGGATCGCGCCACGAGACGCTCACGTCCTTCGCGCGGATGAGAGCGCCCAGATTCCTCAGAAAATGTTTGCCGCCGAACATTGATTTCTGCACTTCCGTTAGACAGGGATAGAACTGTTGCAAGAGGCGTTCATCACGAAAACGGAGGCTGCGCTCTGAGTGTTGACCGTTCGCTGAATCAACGACCGCCTGAGCCAAATCGTCGACGTGTACGTAGTGCAGGCCACTGGTTGCGCGGGGGTTGCATTCGATAGCGTGGGCATGGCCAGCGCTGTCGACTACAAAATCAAACGAAATGAAACCCGTGAAGTCCGACGCGCTGATAAAGCGCTCTACCCATGTGCGAATCGGAGCATGCGCCGCGTCTGATGCCGTCACCCGTTCAAACGCGACTGCCACCGTGCCCGACATTACCGCGCCCTTGTACAGCACGGTCGTCACCGTTCGACCCGCCGTTGCGATGGAAAACGTGCTGAACACATTTCCCTTTACCCAACGTTGAACAATCATCGGGTGCGCCGAATCCGCTGCTGGCAGCGCTTCGTCCCTCGAATGAAAGGTTACGTCACGTCCCGAGCAGGAAAATATCGGCTTGATGATGAAGTCGCTTGCCCGAGCGAGTGCTGCCGCCCGCTCGTCATCGAGCGCGAACGTGTCTGGTGCGGACAAGGCGTACTCTTTGCACACATTAATAAACGTCTGCTTGTTGTGAAAAAGCAGTAGCGTTGCGGACGGCATCGCGTACAAATGCACACCCGCAGGCAAGTGTTCGCGCAGGAACGATGCATGAATGATTTCCTCGGAAACCGGGACCACGAGTGATACCGATTCCGCGTGAATGATGCGCAGCAAATCTGCCAGATAGTCATGGCGATTGATCGCGGGCGCGGTGACTTGATACGACTTCGCCACTGCGCTTGACGCGCCCGAGAGATGCCAGCGAAACGGCTCCGCGATGATGGCGCGGTAACCGAGGCGATGAAAACTGCGCGCGAGATCGAGCGCCTTCGGCAAGCGACCCAGGGTGATGAGGACTGTTTTTTGTGGCATCTGCCTCATGCCCGCTCGCGCACTCGGCACATGATCTGCGCTTTCGGTCGCGTTGTGAGCCGTGCGACCGGACGCACTTCATCCGGGGCTAATGCCGTGAAATCAAAGCGTCGCACCAGCCGCGCCAGAATGAGCGTCGCCTCAGTTGTGGCGAAAGCTGCGCCCACGCATACACGTGGGCCTGACCCAAAGGGCAAATAGGCACCAGGGACAAGCTCCGCTTCGCGCTCGGGACTGAAGCGATCCGGGTCAAAGTGATGGGCGTTTTTCCAGTAATTCTCGTTACGATGAATTGTCCACGGCGAAATCATGATCATTGCGCCGCGCTTGACTTTGTATTTGCCAATCGTTGTGGCCTCAGCCGCCACCCTTGGGATGAACGTGATCGGCGGATACAGGC
>JAYWAQ010000761.1:0-7852 GCA_043782305.1 Burkholderiales bacterium | reverse complement strand
CGCGCGGCTGGCCCACCGAGCCGATGGTCGCGACCCAGCGGCGATGCGACGACACCGGGATCGGCACACCAGGCGTCGGCATGAATCGCAACAAATCGTGCCCCCGCCCCTGGTAGTAAAGCGTTTGTTCGTGTACATGACCGCCGAAGACGTAGCGCACATCAGGGCTGTTGCTCACAGCCGTAGAAAGGCTCGCGCCCGCGCCTCGCGCGTCGTACACATAACGCCAGCGCTCGGGCGCATCGGCACTGGCGTGCACCAGCAGCAGCGAGCCATCCTGATGGGTGAGTGGCAAGTTGTCCAGAAAGGCGAGCTCACTCTCGCTTAATTGCGCGTGCGTCCATGCGGCGGTCATCTCGCCGCGCGTGGGCGCGGCTGCCTCTGGAGGGACATGACAGGCCATTTCATCGTGATTGCCTTTGATCGCCCAAGCACCCGCGTCAACCATCGCCATGACGCGCTGTACGATGGCGGACGGATCAGCGCCATAGCCGACGAAATCGCCGAGCAACGCGAACTGCGTCGCGCCGCGTGCATGCGCATCGTTGATGCACGCGTCGAACGCTTGCAGGTTGGAATGAATGTCGGAGAGAAGCGCGAGTTTCACGATACCGGTTACGTGATGTTTGAAAACATCATACGACAGCTGATTGCGCCTGCGGCACAGAGTTGAGGCTCTGGTTGACGCAGGTCAAAAGGCCGCTCACGGATCGCGCTAGATTCGCCTCATGAGTCGACGCAACTATCTTGGAAATGCTCTGCGCCACGGGCTGGCCTATTCGCTCGCGCTGTCGATGACGATTTTGCTGGTTGGCGGCGTGGGCTTCTGGTGGCTTGAGCCCAAAGTGACGACGCTTGGCGACGGCTTGTGGCTTGCGTTCACCACCGCCGCAACGGTGGGCTACGGTGACATCGTGCCAAGCACACATGCGTCACGCGCTTTTGCCGTTGTCGTGGTGCTGCTCGGACTTGCGGTTTTGTCGCTGGTCACGGCTTCGGTCGCCGCGCTATTTGTCGGCAAAGGCGTGCGCACCGAGGAGCGTGCGATCGAGCGGGAGTTGATGCACGAGATTCGGGCAGTACGGCGAGAAGTGGAAGCCTTGCGTGGCGAGCTTAAGGTGATCAAACCTGCGGACGATTGACGTTGGCAATCGCTCGCACGGCTGAAGCGAATCCAAACGGCGTACAGATCGGCGTTCATCTAGCCTAATGGCATCCGCTCGCTGCGGCGTAGAAACGGTTATAGCGCCATGAACGCTCGACTGGGGCGTGCTGGTTTGGGCTGGGCGGAACGACTTGGTTTGCATGCGCTTTTCGGTGTGGGCTGAGTAATCGGGACGGGGCTTCGCGCTAGTGGTCTCGGCGAAACCGCGCAGCGCACAAGTCGTTACCAATTGAAACTATGGTGGACGAAGTGCGCGACAGGCATCAGACAGTTCTGATCAAGACCATCGTAAGCAAACGCCAAAAGCGACAAAAACGAGTTTTTCAGTCTCCAAAATCGGTATTTTTGTCAGTTTTGCCAAAGATGGGCACGAAGTACAGCTGTGCATCACCCCACGCGTGCCACGCGCCGGGGCGAGCCCGGATGGCCGATTCCAGCAGCGAAATCACGCGCGCCTGCGCCTCGGGCAGGGTAGCGGTCGGCAACGTCACCACGCTGAGCTGCGGCTGCAAAGTGTCAGCGTTCCATTGCCCAATGTAGACATGAATCGGCAAATTTTTACGCGATGCGAGTTCGATCAAACTCGGCGGAAAATGCGCGGTTCGGCCAAAAAAGGACACGGGTGCCGTACGATCCACCAACGGTGGCGGCACGTCTACGAGACCGAGAACACTTGCGTCCGTTTTCCATGTTTTCATGACCGCGCGCGCCGCGCCGCCCCAGTCGGTCACGATCAACGGCGATCCGCAAACGCGCTCGATGGCGCGCATCCGAAACAGGCCGAACCAGAGCACGACGCGCTCAGACCAGGTCGTCGCGTCGGGTCCACGGCGCATCACGATCGACACCCGCCGCCCACGAGCGCGCAGGTAGCGCGTCAGCCACCAGCCGCCGCCGTAGTGAAAGGTCACGAACAGCGCGGGCGTGGCTAATGTTTCAGGCGCATCGACCTGAAGGTGCTTCGCCATCCACGCGTCAGAGCGCGTGAGCGACACCCACAGATCGGCGTAATCCGCGAGTCGTGTGAAGCGCAGATCAGCGGCTGCGGCTTCTGCATCAGCGTCGGGCAAGAGTGAATGGATGTTGCCGATGAGGGCTGCACTCTCCAGCCTGAAAATGTTCGGGTTGCCGCGAATCCACGCAACCAGTCGGCGACGAAAAAACATTGGCGACAGCGCAAACAGCATGGGCAGCAGCACATGATCACGCAGCCGCTCCCAGGCACTGTTCGGGCGAAAAACGTCGGCGCTTTGCCCGCCCATCGACACCAGCGCCGTGCCGATCAGCACGATCACCATGCCCGCCACCATGTTGAAAGTGATCGGCTCGGACAAAATCAACCAGCCCCAAAACGCCGCAAACGCCGGCAACAAGAACCCAACCGACGACGCGCGCTGCGGACCAATCGTCTTGATCAGATGAAAGAAGAGCCCGTAGCCCGCGGCAGTGCAAAACACGGACAACGCAAGGATCGAGCCCCACGCTTTCACCGACGGCATGACGGTTGGCGCAAAGAATAATCCGGGCAGCACGAGCCACATCGTTGCGCCCCAGACCATGCCGGTTGCGCCCGCAAATCCAGAGTCGCCGGTCAAGTACCGCTTGATTAAAAATGAGGCAGTGGCGTACATGCTCGCCGCCGCGACCGCGGCCACGATTCCCGCCAGAACCATGGGCGTCAATGCGACGGGCTGCAAACCTACAAGCACCACCACGCCAGCGAATGCGAACACAATGCCGACCCATTTGGCCGGGCCGAGCCGCTCCTTGAACCACAGCCACGCGATCAACGCGCCCCACACCGGCGTCGTCGAATTGGCAATCGCGCTATACCCGGCCGGGATGTGCTGTGCGGCGAAACTGTAGGCGATGAAGGGGATGGTGGTGTTCACCGCGCCGACCATGAGGTAAGTCTTCCAGCGCGCGCAGAAATCGAGCGGCAAGCGAAGCGCCGCGATGATCGCGAGCATGATCAGGCAGGCTATGCCGACCCGGGCGGCCGCCATCGCAAACGCGCCAAATTCGGGCACCGCAACGCGCATGAACATGAACGCCGCGCCCCACAATGCGCCAAGCAGCAAGAGTTGCGCGAACGAATTGGACTTCAACGCAACATCTCTACTTTTGGCTGAAATGACCGCTGATCAGGGGCTGCAGGCGCAATACTCAAGAAGTCGACTTATGGCTAAAAATGAATAAAGCCCCAATGCGGTGGGGCTTTTACGCGAAAGCTGCTTCGCTCTTACTTCTTGGCGGCGGCCACTTCAGCCGCTAACTCCGCGCCTGATTTGTAGTGCGCGACGCGGGCAACCGTCGTGCGCAGCGTGCGGTGGGTGAACGCGTTGCTGCCGCTGATTTCTTCTTTCCAGTATTTGTTGGCGAGCGCCACATTTTTCGGCACGTCCAGCATGAACGCGTCGTGCGAGCCTTTGCCGCCGAAGATGTAGAGCTTGCCATTGATCATCTCAAAGGTATCCGCATCGCCGCCCCACGGAATCGAGTACACGACGCCGTTCGCGCAGTAGCCGCCGAACTCGGGCAAATACCTGGTCGGCTCCTTGTCGAACAGCGCCTTGTTCTCGGCGGACGAGAAGTAGAACGTCACGTTTTCGTAGGTGGACTTGATCGACGGATTGCCCTGCGTGTACGCATTCTTCGTAAAAAACGTCACCACGTCCGCGCCCTTGAGCAGCACGCGATCATTGCCGTCGATGGCATGAGCGTTCACCGGGGAGAATTTGCCACCGGGGCTCTGGGTGACGAGCGGCGCGCAGGCGGCGAGCGCAAGGGTAGCGGCGGCGAGTAAGCCAATTGAAAAGCGTTTCATCGCGATCTCCTGTTCAGTGTCGTGGTGCAAAACGTCATTGTAGGAGGGTGGCTCGCAGAAACTTGCGCGAGCGGTTCCACCGCGATATCGCTGCAAACGCACGCCGGGTCGCGGCAAAGCCTTTTGTCCTGAGCCTGTCCAAGGGCGCTTCTACAGTGCCAAAGCCACGCGTCGCATGAACCCAGCCGCGTGCGCCGAATCCAGCCACCGCACCACGATCACCGCATCATGCGCCGGTTCAACCCACGCGTAATGCCCGCCCGCGCCGACCATTAAACTCGCGTCTTTTGATGCGCCGGGGAACTGCGTGCCGTCGGTGTTCAGCCACATCAGCCAGCCGTAAAACGGCGCGATCTTGCACGGGGTTCGCATCGCTTTGGCGAACTCTGATGAGATGAGTTGCACGCCGTTGCAAGCGCCATGGTTAAGCACCAACTGCCCGATCTTCGCCTGATCCCGCGCGCTAATCGACACGCCGCCACCCCAGTGCGTACCACCGGGAACGCTTTGCATTTTTTGCCTCACACCCGCGTTATCGACGATCTCAGTCCACGCATCGTCACAGCCGCGCCACGCGAAGTTTTCGCCCGCATTGAGCGGCGCGAGAATCGTTTCGCGAAACACGTCCGGCAGCGGTTGCTTGAACAAATGCAGCAGCGCCAGCGAGAGCTGATTGATGCGCACATCGTTGTATTCCCAGTACGTGCCCGGCACGTGCAACGGACGCGCGTCGCCTTTCTTGCCCGCCACCGGACGCGGATCGTGCGACACCACGCGATAACGATCCACCGTATCCGGCAAACCAAAAACCGAGCCTTCCCATTCGCTGGTCTGTTCCAGCAGATGCGCCCAGGTGATCGTACGGTTGTGCGGCGAATCAAAGCCGATGCCATGAACGCGCGCGCAAACGGGCTCATGCAGGTCTGGCAACAACCCACGCTCATGCGCCACGCCCGCCAGCAACGCGAGATAGGTCTTCGCCACACTAAACGTCAAATCCGCCCGATCCGGCTCGCCCCACGCGGCAATCTCCTTGCCATGTTGCACCACCACGCCAGACACGCCACCGCGCGCATGCACCGGCCCCCGCAGCACGTTCCACGGCGCGGGATCAGTGTGGTGAACGCCGAAGGGGACTTGCCCGGCGGCAGGTGCAGCAAGCGGATCACGCGGCCACGGCACTTCGTGCGATTGGGAGAAATTGATGGCGTCGGTGAAAGCGTTCATCCAGACATTGTGCCGTGGCGAATCTGCGCCACGACGCCAGCGTGTCATTCGTAGCCTCGATGAAGCTACAGCGGAATCGAGGCATTTCCCGTCCGCCACGATCCTCGATTTCGCTGTAGCTGCATCGAGGCTACGGTGGCCGTCGAATGAGGAATAAACTTCCATGCGTACCCAAACCCGCGCGAGCAAGCCGATGGACTACCGAAAATTCATTACCTACGAACCCGGAAAGCGCGGTGGCAAGCCCTGCATTCGCGGGCTGCGCATGACCGTGTACGACGTGCTCGACTATCTCGCCTCCGGCATGACGCCCGAGCAGATCGTGGCTGATTTTGAGTACCTGACGCTTGAAGACATTCGCGCTTGCCTGGCGTATGCGGCAGATCGTGAGCGCCAGCAACTCGTACTCGCCGCGTGAAGCTACTGTTCGACGAAAACCTTTCGCCGAAACTGGTAACGCGTCTCGCTGCCGAATTCCCTGAATCTGTACACGTTTCTCGCGTTGGACTCGATCAAGCAGATGATGAAACCGTTTGGGCGTTCGCCCGTGAAAACGCGCTTACCATCGTTACCAAAGACGCGGATTTTCAGGAAATCAGCTTGCGGCTTGGCATGCCGCCAAGGGTCATCTGGTTACGGCGTGGCAATTGCAGCGTTGACGAAACTGTGGCGATGTTGCGTGGCAATGTTGAAGGCGTTCGTGCATTTCTTGGCGATGCGCGAAGCGCGGTTTTGGTCATTACGTGATGAGCCGTAGCCTCGATGAAGCTTGCGGAATCGAGGCAATTTCCCCCGCGCAACGATCCTCGATTTCGCTGTCGCAGCATCGAGGCAACGCTGGCTGCACATGCGTAGGGTGTGCACCAAAGTGCGCACCGTCGCTGAAAATCGCAAACGTTTTCGAAGGCAACGTTGGTGCGCATTTTGATGCGCACCCTACGTCACTATTCAACCAAGTTTTTTGGCTCAATCCAATACGGTTTGAAAGTTGAAGCGTCACAGCGAAGCGCCTCGTTATGAATCTCTAAGACCGTCATCGTGCCCACGATTTTTGCACCCTCAAGCACGGGTATCGTTCGTCCCTCCCAAATACATGCGGGATATACCTCTGGCGTGATGAACCGAACGCGCGCGGTTACGGCTTCACCCGGCGCAACCGCAATTGCATCAGGATATTCGTGCTCGCCAGACGTCTGGTAGTTGTCGTGAATGGCGTGCTGCGGTCTGTAACCAGATACTGCAGGTGCACCGCGACCGCCCTCGGACGTGCGCAAGAGATGAAAATGGCCCGTGAAGTCAGGTGGACGATTCATGCGGTGCGCAATCAGCGTTTTGCCTGAAGCCTACCCTCGCCGCGCCATAAACAAAAGCTTCATAAACAACTCCGTATCCTGTTCATTCTTGAGCACCGCGCCATACAGCGGAGCCAGCACCTTCCGCTGATCTTTCTCGCGCAAGACCGCAGGATCGACATCCTCGGCGAGCAGCAATTTGATCCAGTCGATTAGTTCAGAAGTGGACGGTTTCTTCTTGAGCCCCGGCATTTCGCGCAGGTCGAAGAAGGCTTCCAGCGCAGCGCTCACCAGATCCTTCTTGACGTCCGGATAATGCACGTCGACGATCTGCTTCATCGTTTCCTTGCTCGGGAACTTGATGTAGTGGAAGAAGCAGCGGCGCAGGAAGGCGTCGGGCAGGTCTTTTTCGTTGTTGCTGGTGATGATGAACAGCGGGCGGTGTTTGGCGGTGACGGTGCTGTGCGTCTCGTAGACGTCGAAGCTCATGCGGTCAAGCTCGCGCAACAGGTCGTTCGGGAATTCGATGTCGGCTTTGTCGATTTCGTCGATCAGCACGACGGTCGGCACATCACTCTCGAACGCCTCCCAGAGCACGCCGTGCTTGATGTAGTTGGCGATGTCCTTGACCTTTTCTTCGCCAAGCTGCGAATCGCGCAGGCGCGAGACGGCGTCGTATTCGTACAGGCCTTGCTGCGCCTTGGTCGTGCTTTTGATGTGCCATTGCAACAGCGGCCAGCCGAGCGCGGCGGCGACCTCCTCCGCTAGCATGGTTTTGCCGGTGCCCGGTTCGCCTTTGATCAGGAGCGGGCGCTTCAGCGTGATCGCAGCGTTGACGGCGAGCAGCAGGTCGGGGGTGGTGATGTAGGAGGCGGTTCCCTGAAATTTGACGGTCACAGCGGTGGTCTCGAATAAGGTTGCAGAATACGGTTGCATAGAGGCTCGCGCCAATCCCTGAGCGGCTTGCGACCGATCAAGGCAGACGGACGTTGAAGCTCGTATGATACGGCGCATGACTACGATCCCTACCCCCCTCGCCGACCTCCGCAAAGACTACAAGCTCGCCTCGCTGGGCAAGCGCGATCTGGCGGCGGATCCGTTCACCCAATTTGGCCAGTGGATGAATGACGCGATCAAGGCGGAGCTGCCCGAGCCGACGGCGATGAATCTGGCGACCGTGGGCACCAACGGGCGACCGTCAGCGCGCATCGTGTTGCTCAAGAGTTTCGACGAAAACGGCTTTGTGTTTTTCACCAATTACCAGAGTCGCAAGGGACACGAGCTGGCCGAGGCGCAATGGGCGGCGCTGACCTTTCACTGGGTGGAACTTGAGCGGCAGGT
>JAYWAQ010000760.1:0-2839 GCA_043782305.1 Burkholderiales bacterium | reverse complement strand
TCGGAGCACATTCCGAGTTCTGCCGCATCGATTTCACGTCGAGCATCGGATCGTTTCAACGAGAGAAAATCGCTTTGTTTGCGAAAAGCCGTGCGATTAGTTGCAGCCCGGTAGAGAGAGTATGCTTCAGCAGTTTCCTCCTACTAGAAAATGCGAACAGGCAATCTGCCTTTCACAGCCCGCCCCGCCAACTCCAGCGCCCGTTTCCGAAGCCGAATTCTTGGCGAGAACAATGACCGCATGCACACGCGCCGCAGCTCAGATTGTCGCTTCCCTATTTCTGCTGACTGGGATGATGGGCTGTGATCATGGCTTCCCCGCGCCCACCGTCACAACTGCTGCGCGTATTGCCGCTGAACCGCTAGAGATCAAGTACCGCGAAGGTCGCGGCGGTCTCATTTTGATTAGGGGGGTTGCGACCTCTAGTGCCAGGGGTAGCGCCGAAATGGAGTTCATTCTCGATACTGGCGCGCCACAAACAGTGCTGATCAACAGCGCAGCCACGCAATCGCTCAAGCTTGATACGACCAAGGCGCGCAGGCTCGGACCAGCGGACCGTCCGACATCGCCGGTCGGTGTTATCGAGCCGGGCTTTACTCTCGATTTTGGTGTCGCAAAATTGTCAAATCTGACCGCAGTAGTGATCGACCAAAGCACGTTGCCGTGCCAGGATCGATTCGCCGCGATTGGTTTTCAGGGCATCATCGGCGCTGACTTGTTTCGCTCATTTGTCGTCGCAATTGACACCAAAACAAAGACGATCCGCCTGCATGACCCGAAAGCGTTTGTAGCGCAAAACATGCAGGCGCTACCGCTTACGTTTATGGCGGGACACCCACATCTTTCGGGAGAAATCACCAACGCGCAGGGTTTGAAAACGCACCTACTTCTGCATGTTGACTCTGGTCGGAATTTCTCTGCATCTCTGCTGCCGAACGCAGGCGCGGGGTTAGTCGCGCCGAGCGACGCGAAGATGCGCAAGAGTTGCTTTGTCAGCGGAGAAACCGAAAGTGCCATTTTGCCGTCCATGACCCTTTCGTTGGGGGGTATCGCGGTGCAGTTAGTTGACCCTGTACTAGACGCGCCAGGCACGATCCACGAACCGGGTGTGCAGGGTTCAGTCGGTATAGGTGCGCTATCGCGCTATCGACTGGCCATTGATTATCCCGGCAAGAGGCTTTGGGTGGGTGCGATCGCACCGTAGCCACACAGCGCGCTTATGTGTAGCGATCAATGGATCTCAGACGTTCGGCGCGATTGGCGATTTGCGCTGAAGCCCTGCCACATGCGCATGAATTCCGGCGCGCGCTAATAGGGATTAGATTTGACTCGGATGCGATCCCTATTGCGATGGGGCGCAAAATACATACTGTTCCCCCAGTTTGCCGGAGCGTGCTTGAGCGCAGTGGTGACCAGACGGTTCTTCCGGGTGACACCGCCCGGCGTTGGCAGATTTGCAGGGTTAGCAGTCAGTAGCTGCAGCGTTGGACGAATTACCGCCTTCCGGTCTTCTTAGCTAACGACGAAGACGCCCCCCAAATTCTGGTCGCGGCGATCAGTCCGCGGCAAGCCGATTCGCCAGTGTGATCGAACAATGTCGATTGCAGCTAATGAGGCGATGACAAGCCATCGCCACGGCCTTTGTTAGGGTCAGCAGCAGTTGAACTTTCTCGGAGGGGCTGCTCTCACGGTAGGGGTCAAGATTTCAGCCCGCGGTGACGCAGATGTCGCCGCGGCGAATGACGCGCTGTTACCGCAATAACCAAGCGCTTTGCTCATCGGCATCGCGGACGCGGCGTACTCCCCAACAGCAACGTTAGCTCATCAAAATTTAGCCCAGCGCATCGCACCGCAATTTCTTCCGTACTACTTATGCCAGCCAAAATGGGGCGCTAGAACGCGCGGCGTCGCCCAAGTGGCTGCCGCCCACAGCATTTACGGCGCCTGCGGTGTGCCCAACAATTACCGCGCTCGTCGGCTTGGCAGCGCGCGCCATCGGCGACGACATCCGGGCCAACGGCACGGGCACCCGCACCGACACCCGTCGCTAGCACCTACCACTGAAGCAACGCGCGCGGCGTCGACTTGACGCCTCACTTTCTCGTGCTAATTTGATTCTGTCGCTGCCCCCACTCCAGAGTTTGGTCGACCAGGGGGGTAGCGGCCGTTCCAGCACATCGCTGGAACGTCTTCTTCAACTCAACTCAAGGATGCGTTCATCATGAACACGCAGAGACTGGTTCGACCTTCATTCTTATCGTCACTTTCACAATCGCTTTCACCTTCTCGTTCTGGCTTCTTGTCCTTCTCGTATCCGTGGCGGGATCCGCGTCGGTGGCGATCTGGCGCATCGTTGCTGCAGCCCGCCCTGTCACTTTTCCTGCTGGTCTTCCTGCTGGCGTTCCTGTTGATCTTCTCAGCCGCCGCGTTCGCCGGTCCGCTGGAACCCGAAGCCGTTGCGAGCAGCGAGGCGATCCCGCTCTATGTTCCCGAGGACATCCACGGCTGCAGTCTGCAAGTCAATCCTGCCATGCTTGGCAGTGAGTCGGCTCGCCAGCACTGGCTGCGTGCGACCTCAGAGGCGAACGCACGGGTTCGCGGGGTGCTGCTGGGTCAAGCCAAACGCGGTGCGCAGGGCGGCGCTGCCGGGCCATCAGTCGTGTCCTCGCCACACGCCTCCTCCGGCCCCCCGGTGCTGCGCTTTGATGCGGCAGGTAACGTGATCCTGCGTCTCGGATTCCTGGTCAGCCCCAAGGCATTAATGAGGTACGGTCAGGCGCGTCTGGAGCGCGATTCCGCGAAGGCCGTGGTTTCCGTGAATCAACACTTCAGCGATTCC
>JAYWAQ010000759.1:0-2843 GCA_043782305.1 Burkholderiales bacterium | reverse complement strand
GTCACCTCAGCCGCGAGCAGCACACCAAATTCCTCCGGTGTTCCGCCTGCGGGTGACAGGCCGTCTGACGCCATGCCACTTTCCATTCCACTCGCCGTGAGCGACTCATTGATCGCCTTGTTCAGCTTCATCTGGATGTCTCGCGGCAATCCTTTCGGCGCGACGAGTCCGTGCCAATTGGTCACCGAGTAGCTTGGGTAGCCGCTTTCGATGACGGTGGGCACATCGGGCAGAGCGGCCAGACGTTTAGGTGTGCTGACCGCCAGCGCTTTCAGCTGACCGGATTTGACGAACGGCAAGGTCGACGCGACTGTCCCGAAAACCAGTTGCGTATTGCCGGAAATGGTGTCGGTCAGCGCCGGTGACGTGCCCTTGTACGCCGCGTGCACGATGTCTACACCAGCGATATCAAGGAAATATTCGGTCACCAGATGCGTGATGCTGCCATTTCCGGCGGATGCGTAAGTGAGTTTGCTCGGCTCTTTCTTCGCGTATTCGACCAATTCCTTCAGATTGGTGACAGGCAGTTTCGGGTTCACCGCGATGATGAACGGGCCGCGCGCAAGCTGCGCAATCGGCGTCATGTCCCTGATCGAATCGAACGACACTTTGTACACTGCCGGATTGACCGTGTAGCTCGCAGCCGCAAGCAGCAGTGTGTAGCCATCGGCGGGGGCACGCAATGCGAGCTCCGCACCCACGTTGCCGCCTGCGCCGGGCTTGTTGTCGATGATTACCGGCTGCCCGAGCTTCTCGCTCAGGCGCTGCGACAACAGCCGCGCAATGAAATCGGAACCACCCCCCGGCGCGAACGGCACGATGATCTTTACGGGTTTGTTGGGGTAGAGCACGGGTTGTGCGGATACGTGCACGCTGAACGCGCAGACTGCGCTGAAAAGGGCGAGAACATAAATGCGGCCGAGGCGCAGGTCAAAGGTAAATTTCATAGTGGGGTACTCCTGAAACCAATGCTAGCGTCAGCCACGCAGTCGCTCACGCTTGAGAAGAAGGGAGCGTCAACACAACGCTACAGTTTCTGCCCCATCTCCCGCACCGCTTCATAGCGAAAACACGTCGTCAAATGATCGTTAAACATCCCGCAGGCCTGCATGTGGGCGTAGACAATCGTCGAGCCGACAAACTTGAATCCTGCCTTCAGCAACGCCTTCGAAAGCGCGTCCGATTCGGGCGTGGTTGCCTTGATGTCTTCGCGCCGTTTGAGCGCGCTTTGCTTTGGTTTGCCATCCACGTATTGCCAGAAAAAATCCGTCAGCGCGGACTCGGGGCGCTCTGCCGTTTCGCGCAGGTTCAGCAGCGCCTGCGCGTTGGTCACGGCTGCGCGAATCTTCAACTGATTGCGGATGATGCCGGGATTAGAGAGGAGCTTCTGAATTTTCGCTTCCTTGTACCGCGCGATTTTTTCGACGTTGAATCCGTCGAACGCCTTGCGATAGTTTTCGCGTTTGGCAAGTACGGTTTGCCACGACAAACCGGCCTGCGCGCCTTCCAGAATCAGCATCTCGAACATCTTGTGTTCGTCGAAACAGGGCACACCCCATTCTTCGTCGTGATATTTTTCGTAGAAGTCCGGAATGCCCGTCGCCCACGCGCAGCGCGGCTGGCCATCCGAGGTGACCTTCGGCGGTGCCGCTTTTTTCTCGACCGCTTTCTCAGCTTTCTTCTCAGCCATCACGCCACCTTCCATTGCATCGTGCCGCAGGCGTCAAAGTCGAACATATCGCCGTGCGCCACCTCGCATTTGTACAGCAATCAACTCGTCAGTTGTAGGGTAACTTGCGCCGCGCAAACCAGCTGCCCGACAAAATTCCGCCGCCGACAATCAGGAACAGCGGCAGCATTCCGGTACTCGCCGAGAGCATGCCAAACACCAGCGGCATCGTCCACTGGCTGGTTGAAATCATCGTCATGCGCATACCGTTGACTTCGCCGATACGACCCGGTGGCGCAGCATCATGCAACAGCGACAGGATGATCGGCTGACTCGCTCCGAGGCCGAGGCCGATCACGAACGAAAGCGCCAGCATCAGCGAATAATTGTGGGCAAACGCAAAGGCCAGAAAGGTGAAACCCGAGATCGTCATTGCCGTGATCATCACGCCGCGTTCGCCGAGGCGTTTGGTGAGCACGGTCATGAAAAAACGTACGACAAATACCGCGATGGCAAATAGCGACAGCACGGAGCCGATCTGCGTCGCGGTGAGGCCCAATTCGCTGCCGAGCACCGGCACCATGAAAATGTACAAATCCCAACCGACCGTGATGAACGCCGCCGTGATGAGCGTGTTTCGCAGCACCGGCATCGCGAACAATTCACGCGCGCCGCCATCAGCCGTGTCCGGGCGCGGCGGTGCCGTTGGCAGTTTCAGCAACCGAGTGGACAGCGCGATCGCCGAAATTGCAGGCAGCGCAGCGAGTACGCCGAATGCGGCGCGAAAGCTCACATGATCAATCATCACGCCAGCGATCAGCGGTCCGAGAAAGCTCGAAATCGAGAAGCCCATCGACATCACGCTGAATGCCTTGACCCTCTGGGTCGTTCCATCCGCGCGATTGGCGCTGCCGCCGTACAGACCCACCGCATATTGCGACGTCGCCGCAATCGCCATCCAGCCAATACCAATCGCGCAGGCACACAGCGCGAGAATTCCGAGCATCGGTTCAATGGCTGCCACCGCGCCGCCCACGGCCACCAGCGCGCAGCCAAAAACCAGCGGTCGGCGCAGCGGTACGCGGTCAACGTGACGGCCGACACGGATGGCCACGAATGCGGGGACGATGTTGAACATGGCGGTCAAAAACCCAACCCACAGTGCGCCGCCGCC
>JAYWAQ010000758.1:0-7871 GCA_043782305.1 Burkholderiales bacterium | reverse complement strand
GCGCTTGCCGCTGCCAGATCGGGGCTAACTCTGCTTCAAGCTGCCCCCAGGGAAGCTTTGTTGCAAGAACCGCCAGTGGATGCTTCAAATCGATCATTGCATCGAGTCGAGCACGAAAGAAGTCCTGCGTCTCCATCATCCGTTCATCCCCACAAAACTCACAGAAATCGCCGCTAAATTGTGAGCTTTCTGTGAGTTTCCCGCCAGTGCTTTCTACCTCAAATCATTCCGTGGCTTGGGTTGTGGCACTTTTGCATGGACGACTGCTTAAAGTCGATTTTTTGCGTGAACTGATGGTTAGGCCCAAGTTAAACGGGCTTCTTCGGTTGGAGTTGTTGGAAAAAATCAACCAGCACTCAATCGCAAATCTTCGACGCGGACGCTCCCACGTGACGCGCCGCGTCAATGCGTCAAAGTTGCAATGCAAGACTTGGCCGCAGCGTACGTGACCCCAGCGTACGTGTGCGTCACCTCAAGCCGCCAACTCAACCACCGGGAGTTTCGAGAGCTTCAGTTGCGACAAATCGGCGCGGCTTGTCGCGTGCTGCACGTCGATACCTACCAAGACTCCGTCCGCATCAAAGTCGCAAACAACGCCGTCCGAGACTTCGTCCGAATCTACGCTGGGGCGTTCGCTTAGGTGGATGTAGAGCGAGTCGGTTTCGGGGTCAAAAGCGATTCTCATGGTTTGAATCTCCTGTCGTAGAACGCATTGTGCACTGTCTCTCCGTCGGCGAGCGTCACCACCCGTAGATGGCGGCCCGCTTCGGCTATCCAACCCCAGTGGCGAATTCGTCCGTCCTCAGCCTGTGTTTCGCGCTTGAGCGGATGGGCGATGACGGCTTCACGCCATTCGGCGCGAATGTACGGGCGCTTTGGGAGCACGTTGTCGCGGAAGTAGTCTGTGGTTTTCATGGCTTGACGCTTCGCGTGGGTTTACGCACTGGATCCCCGCTTGCGCCGAGGACGACGACGCGGTGCGGATGACGGTGGCACGACGTGGCGACTGTTTAGTGACTCTCCCGCAACACCGGCGTCCCCGATTTCCCCACCAAAAAGTCCAGATCCGCTCCCGTATCCGCCCCCAGCACATGATCGATATAGAGCTTCCAGTAGCCGCGATCTAGTGGCGGTTTGGGCGGGGTCCAGCCTTCGCGGCGACGGACCAAGTCGGCGTCTGATACTTCCATTGACAGTTTGCGGCCTGCCGTGTCTAGCGTGACCCAGTCGCCGGTTTGCACGCAAGCGAGCGGGCCGCCGGCTGCGGCTTCGGGCGCGGCGTGCAGCACGACCGTGCCGTATGCGGTGCCGCTCATTCGGGCGTCGGATACGCGCACCATATCCGAGATGCCTTTGCGCAGCACCTTCGGCGGCAGCGGCATGTTGCCTACTTCGGCCATGCCGGGGTAGCCTTTTGGCCCGCAGTTCTTGAGCACCATCACGCTGTTTTCGTCGATGTCGAGCGACTCGTCGTTGATGCGTTCGTGCAGCTCTTCGATGGTCTCGAACACGACGGCTTTGCCGCGATGTTGCAACAGTTTTGCGGTCGCGGCGCTCGGCTTGATGACCGCTCCGTTCGGCGCGAGATTGCCGCGCAGGATGGTGATACCGGCGTTCGCCATGAACGGGTTGTCGAGCGGACGAATGACGCTGGAGTTGAAGTTCTCCGCGTCCTTGACGTTGTCCCAAATCGTCTTGCCGTTGGCGGTCATCGCGTCTTTGTGCAGCGAATCACCGATGGATTTGAGCACCGTTGGCAGCCCGCCCGCGTAATAGAAGTCTTCCATCAGATGTTTTCCGCTGGGCTGAATGTCGACGAGGTTTGGCATGTTTGAACCCAGCTCAAAATCATCGAGCTTGAGTGGCACGCCGATGCGTCCTGCCATCGCCAGCAGATGGATCACAGCGTTGGTCGATCCGACAATCGCAGCGAGTGTTTTGATGGCGTTTTCGAAGGCTTGCCGCGTAAGAATTTGCGAGAGACGCACGTCCTCTTTCACCATCTCAACGATACGCCGCCCGGTGAGTTGCGCCAGACGATAACGTTGCGCGTCCACCGCCGGAATCGCGGCATTGCCCGGCAATGACAGGCCGAGCGATTCCACCATAGACGCCATCGTGCTCGCGGTGCCCATCGTCATGCAATGGCCCTTGCTGCGGTGCATGCCCGCTTCGGCGTCCATAAATTCTTCAAGCCGCATGGTGCCTGCACGCACTTTTTCGCTCATCTGCCAGACGCCGGTGCCGCTGCCCAAAATCTCGTTTTTGTAGCGACCGTTCAACATCGGTCCGCCGGACAGGCCGATGGTCGGTATGTCGCACGACGCCGCGCCCATCACCAGCGATGGTGTCGTCTTGTCGCAGCCCATGAGCAGCACCACGCCGTCAATCGGATTGCCGCGAATGCTCTCTTCCACGTCCATGCTGACCAGATTGCGATAGAGCATCGCGGTCGGCCGCATCAGCACTTCGCCGGTCGACATGACGGGGAATTCCAGCGGCCAGCCACCGGCTTCACACGCCTTTTTTCACAAAATCAGCGATCTCGCGGAAGTGCGCGTTGCATGGGTTCAGTTCAGACCAGGTGTTGCAGATGCCGATCACCGGACGGCCGTCGAACAGGTCGTTCGGGTGGCCCTGATTTTTCATCCATGAACGATGCGCAAATCCGTCCTTGTCGAGCTTGCCGAACCATTGCTGGCTTCTTCGTTTGAATTTGCTGTCATCGTCGCGGTTGTTGCTCATGAGCTTGCTCCTTGTGCTGATCTTGTGTTGTTGAGAGAAGGCTAGCACCACGCGCCGTCAGCAAAGCCACTCCCGCATACACTCTTGAAATTCCCGCCGCTCTCCGCAGGATTTTTGTGGGAGCGGTTTTACCGCGATGGGCGGCACGTGCACCATCACATCGCGGTAAAACCGCTCCCACAACGCCACAGCTGATCGCATCTTCACTTTGACCGCCGCTATCACCAACACCGCCGCCATCGCGCACGACATGCAAGCCAGCGCGCAACGCGGCTTGCTGTGGGCGATTGGCCTGTCTTTGCTGGTGCACTTGGCGGTGTTGACGATTCAGGTGGGCGGCGATAGTTTCGGCTGGCGCAAACCAAGCGCGGAGGCCGAGCCAGACAGCAGCACGCGATTCAATGCGCGACTGGTGCAGCGCTCACCCCCCGACGTTCCGCCCGCGCCAAAGCTTGAATCGACGCAGGTTGCGCCGGATTCGCGCCCTGTGGAAACGCCGCGCAACACGACGGTTACAGTGACCGCGCCGGCGACGATGCCTCGTGCGGAAGAACTCGATCCACCGATACCCAAGGCGGAAGCTCCGACGCCGCCCGTTGAGCGAGCCGTGCCCGTCACACCGCCCGCGCCCAAGGTTGAAATCAAGGAGCCGCCACCCGCGCCGCAGCCCGTTCCAAAAGAGCCAGAGCTTGTCACGCCGAAACAGGCCGAGCTAAAAACGCCGCCGCCAGTGGTGACGCCGCAACCGCCGGTGCCAACGCCGACACCACCGCCTCCGGTTCCCGTGGTTGAGGCGCAGCCTCCGAAGCCCGAGGTGAAAGAGGCGGCTCCTGTGCCTGCTGCCATCACGCCGCCGCCCGTGGCGCAGCCACCTCAGGTCGCGCAGCCAGCAGCACAACCCGTGGCCGCGCCAGTGCAACCGACGCCTGCGCCCGCTCCCGTTGCAACGCCGACGCCCGCTGTAGCTACGCCCGCTCCAGTTGCGCCAGTGGCCGCGCCTACGCCGAAGGCAGCGCCGCAACCCGCACCGGTCGCCGCTACACCCGTCGCGCCCGCCGCGCCCGCAGCCCCAGCAACGACCCCGGCTGCGACTCCGGTGCTGGCTGGATCAGCGCCTAGTTCCATTTCCGCCACGCTCACAGCGTCTCCCGCAGCCTCGGCATCGCCCGCTTCGTCGGCGGCAACCAGCGGCGCTCCCGCCGCGAGCGGCGCTGCATCCGGCAGCCCACCTTCGTCCAGCGCTGCGGGCGGTCGCACAGGCGCAGTGGTCTCACTGCCCGCGCCTCGCACCGGCGACGGCACAGTGGCCACGCCACCGAGCGCTGGCAGTGAGCGCGCGCCGGGTTTGCCTGCCGGAAATATCGATGGATTTGATCCGTACAAGTCACGAACCAACGTTGCCCGCGATGTGGCGAGAGACTTGAACAACCAGCGCGGTCGCGCGCCGCCTTCTGTTGCGCCGTCGCTCACGGCCGATCAACGTTTTCGTCGAGCCGTGGCGGACGCGTTCCTGCCGCCCTGTCCGCAGTCAGCCGACATCGTGTTGCCGAAGGCAGCCGTGCCCAGCCCACAAGCCCCAGTCATCGTGAATCAGCCCATCGAAGCCCGACAGAAGGAAGGTTGTCGGGGTGAATCGCGGTAGGTGCAGGCGCGTCGTTGGTATTACCGCCTTGCGGTGAACCTAGTGAGGCAGTGTTCCGTGGGCGTTTTACTGAGCGTCAATATTTGCGCTCGCGTCCTACAGAACTATACAAATAACGAACACATAATCGGAGTCCGAACAGATTTCCGTGAGGTAACGCTATGACGCCAACCACTCGTCGAGCCGCTCTTTTATTGGCGTCGTCATTAGGGGTTGGCGCAGCCTCAGCCGCCGATGCGCAGCCCGTAACCCTCAGTCCCGAAGGCATCGGGCAAGTGCTGATTTATCCGTACTACACCACGCGCGCAGGCTGGACAACGCTCTTGTCCATCGTCAACAACGACTCGGCGAACGGCAAGGCTGTGAAGGTGCGCTTTCTGGAAGGAAAGAATGGCGCGTCGGTGGCGTCGCTGAACGTGTTTCTCGCGCCAGATGACATATGGACGGGTGCTGTGGTGGCGGGAAGCTCGGACGCGAAGGGCGCGCAGTTGGTGTCCAACGACGACTCGTGCACATTCCCGAGTTTTCGTCCGTTGCAGACACTGATTGCTGCGCCGCCACCCAGCATTGAATTCAGCAATCAGACGTATGTTGCGGACGGAGATTCGCCCACGTTGCAATCGATTGATCGTACGCGCGACGGCTACATTGAAGTCATCGAGATAGCGTCGATTCCCCATACACCGACGGCTCCGAGTGCGCTCATCCGGCAAATTTATTCTTTCGCGACGGGACGCTACCAGCCAGCACCGTGCAACGCCGTGTCAGACAGCGATTTGCCCTCTTACGCCGCGCAACTAACACAGCCGTCTGGCGGTCTGTCTGGAGCGGCTACGCTTGTCAACGTATCTCGTGGCGCAAGTAGCGAGTACACCCCGGTTGCGTTGAATGGTTTCTGGCAAACGTTATCGACACCCGGCGCAAGCATAACGGCGAGCACATCACCTCTGCCGAATTTATCAAGCGGCGGGAATACGGCGGCGCAGTATGTCTACGACGGGAAAAGTTACTTTTCAAAGTTCAGCCGCTCCATTGACGCGGTGTCGGCTGTCTTGATGAGTGCCGAACTATTGGGAGAGCATGCGTACACAGTCGACGGGACGATCAATACGACGTGGGTGGTGGCCGCACCCAGCAAACGGTTTTATACGCAGGGTAAAGCCACGCCGCCGTTTGTGCGGCCATGGAATGGCAGTACTGGACAGGCGTGCACCGAAATAACTGTGGCGTCGTGGGACAGAAACAGCTACAAAGATTTTTTCGATGGCTGCGGATTTGTGTGCCCTCCCGCGCTGCCACCAGCCGCCATTTGCTACGTCACGAGCGTTGTAAGCTTCGGCGGAGTCAGGGTTGACGGAACTGACCTCACATTTGCATCTGGCAACGTGATGACGAACGGCCAACAATCCTACATAGGGATTCAAAATTACGGCGCAAATGTTCCGCAAGTCGGAAAAGAGGGCGGTAAAACGCGACTAATCGCTGCATTACCGCAGTCCACGCTTGTGGCTGAAAGCGGGAGTGTTACCACCGTTGATACGACGACTGGTCTGGTCAGTACCGTATTTGGATCGCACACGCTTTATGGCCTGCCGATGATTGGTGTTGCCTTCACGCAGTCGTTGTTCAGAGTGGGCAACCCCCAACAAAACTTCGCGAGTGGTTATCGCCTGCAATCCACACGCCGCATCACATCCCCGTAAAATAAAAAACTTCAATCAAAGCACCGCCGGATAAAGCCGCGCGCCCTGCACCATGCAAGACACACTGATCAACGCTGCGGCGTCTGCCGCTTCGTCCGCCGTACTCCCGACAGTTGCCAAGAAAAAACTCTTCATCCGCACCTTCGGTTGCCAGATGAACGAGTACGATTCCGACAAGATGGCGGACATTCTTGACGCCGGGACGGCCGAAGGTTTCGAGAAAACCGACACGCCGGAAAACGCCGACGTGATCCTGTTCAACACCTGCTCGGTGCGAGAAAAGGCGCAGGAAAAAGTGTTTCACGATCTCGGTCGCGTCAAGGATTTGAAAAAGCTCAATCCGAACCTGGTGATCGGCGTTGGTGGTTGCGTGGCGTCGCAGGAAGGCGCGGCGATTGTCGAACGCGCGCCGTTTGTGGACGTCGTGTTCGGTCCGCAGACTTTGCATCGTTTGCCTGCGCTAATTGCGAAACGTCGCGAGACGGGCCGCTCGCAGGTGGACATTTCTTTCCCGGAAATCGAGAAGTTCGACAACATGCCGCCTGCGCGCGTCGAGGCGGCGAGCGCCTTCGTGTCGATCATGGAAGGTTGCAGCAAATATTGCTCGTTCTGCGTGGTGCCGTACACCCGCGGCGAAGAGGTTTCGCGTCCGTTTGAAGACGTGCTGACCGAGGTCGCAGAGCTGGCGATCAAGGGCGTGAAAGAGGTCACGCTGCTTGGGCAAAACGTGAATGCCTATCGCGGAAAAATGGGCGACACGACGGACATTGCTGACTTCGCGACGCTGATCGAATACATCGACGAAATCCCCGGTATCGAGCGCATCCGCTACACCACGAGCCATCCGCGCGAGATGAGCGCGTCGCTGATCGAGGTTTATGGCAAAGTGCCAAAGCTCGCGTCGCAACTGCATCTGCCGGTGCAGCACGGCTCGGATCGCATTCTGGCGGCGATGAAGCGTGGCTACACAGCGCTCGAATACAAGAGCACGATCAGGAAGCTGCGCGCGGTACGGCCCAACATTTTGCTGACGTCAGATTTCATAGTCGGTTTCCCTGGCGAAACGCAGAAAGATCACGACCTGACGATGAAACTGATCGATGATGTGGCATTCGACGGCGCGTTTAGTTTTGTCTATTCGGCGCGTCCCGGAACGCCCGCGGCTGACCTGAAAGACGACACGCCCGCCGCCGAAAAGTCGCAGCGCTTGTATCAATTGCAAAAGCGCCTCGACGAGCTGTTTTTCGGCTACAGCAAGGCGATGGTGGGCACGATCGAGCGGGTGCTTGTGGAGAGCGTTTCGCGCAAGAGCAGCACGGAGCTGGCGGGCCGTGCCGAGAGCATGCGTATCGTGAACTTTCCCGGCAATGAGCGCCTGATCGGCCAATACGTCGATGTGAAGATTATCGATGCTGCGCCTCATAGTCTGCGTGGCGAAATGGTTTTGATCGATTGATCAAGATCGCTGTTGCCCGCAAATCACCGTTCAGCCTCGCTTTTCGAGTTTTCGTCTCACGGAATTACTGACGGAAAAATCGGGCCTACACTACCTTCAATATTATCGATTTAATTCTCACAGCTTTTCCCTGAAGGCCCCTTTAATAATGGGCTTAAGGCTTAAAATTGCGAAAGTCGATAAATAGTCAATTTGGCGTCCAGCCCACATATAGCGGCGCTTCTGATCACAAGTTGTAGAGAATTTTCACGGGAGTTTTTATGTTGTTCAGGTCTCGTTCCGCTCTGTTGAGCACGCTTTTTGGCGGCACCGCGTGGGTGCTGAC
>JAYWAQ010000757.1:0-2858 GCA_043782305.1 Burkholderiales bacterium | reverse complement strand
TCATGGCACGCGTTCAAGTTGTAAACCCCGCAACCGCCACCGGCGAAGCAAAGAAACTGCTCGACGCCGTTCAGGCCCAATTGGGCATCACGCCCAATTTCATCCGCGTTCTCGCCAACTCCCCGAAGGCACTCGAGGGTTTTCTTGGTCTTTATGGCGCGCTCGGCGGCGCGACAGTCAGCAAAGCAACGCAGGAACGCATCGCACTCGCCATCGCCGAAGGCAACAGCTGCCAGTACTGCGTGTCCGCACATACCGCCATCGGACGCGGTGCCGGTTTGAGCAATGAGGAAATGGCGCTGAATCGGAAAGGTGGCTCAAGCGACGCTAAAGCTGCCGCGACGGTATCGTTTGCCAAGGCGCTTAACACCAACCTCGGCGAAATCACCGCTGCCGAATTTGATGCCGCGCGCAATGCTGGTCTCACGGATGGCGAAATCGTCGAGGTCATTTCAGTCGTTGCACTCAATATCTTCACCAACATCATCGGCAAAGCCACGCGCGTGGAAATCGACTTTCCAAAAGTGGAACTCTTCCAAACACCAGTCCGCGCCGCTGCATAGCGCAATTTCTCACTCATCTTAAAACCAATTGAAAGGCAACATCATGAAAACGAACATCAGCAACGTCGTCAAACTAGCTGCAATTTCCATCGCACTCGGGCTCACTGGCATCGCAACGCCTGCGCTTGCCGTCAAACAGACTGGCGCTGAATACAATACGATGCACGCCGGTCTCGGTGCCAACGGATACGACGTTGTGTCCTACTTCACTGTCGGCAAACCTGTTGCCGGATCGGATCGCTACACATCCGAATTCGGCGGCGTGAAGTGGCAATTTTCCAGTGCTGAAAATCTGGCAACATTCAAGAGCGACCCGGCTAAATACGCGCCTCAATACGGCGGATTCTGTGCTTGGGGCGTTTCGGTCGGAAAGCTGTTTAGTGTTGATCCGGTCAATGGCTGGAAAATCGTCGATGGCAAGCTGTACCTGAACTTCAACGGCGACATCAATACGACCTTCAGCAAAGACACCGCTGGGTATATCAGCAAGGCCGAGCGCAACTGGCCCTCACTTAACAAATAATCAACCAGTAATCAACAAGTAATGAAGCGCGTGCCGAAACCCGACGGTTTCGGCACGCAACTATACGGAGTTCACGATGTCCCGCGCTTACGCCAACATTGCTTTCACCCCCGCCGTTCGTGCCATGCAAACGCGCATGGGCAGTCGCGCCAACTATGCGCCCCTCGATCACACCGATGATCGTCGCGATGTGTTGGGCGAGTCGGAAATCGAATTCATTGCTGCACGGGACAGCTTCTACCAGGCCACGGTCAGTGAGACCGGTTGGCCGTATGTTCAGTTTCGCGGCGGGCCCGCAGGCTTTCTGAAAGTGCTCGACGAAAAAACCATTGCGTACACGGATTTTCGCGGCAACGTGCAGTACATCAGTGCAGGCAATTTCACCGGCAATGATCGTGTTTCAATCATCCTCATGGACTACGCCAACCGCGCACGCCTGAAAATTCTCGGTCGGGTGCGCCTGATCGGCCTTGACGAGGATCCGGCGCTGATCGCTAAACTCGAATCGGCCGGCTACCGCGCCCGTATCGAACGTGCAGTAGTCATCTCCGTTGAAGGCTACGACTGGAATTGCCCGCAACACATCACGCAGCGCTACACCGAGGCGGAGATATTCGCCGCGACTGCGCCAATGCGAGATGAACTCGCTGCGCTCAAGGCACGTCCGGCGCAGCCAGTCGCAACCCACGCAACAGAACCACCCGTCGGCCATCCGGTTACGTTGGGTAGCGGTCCACTTGCGCTGCTCATCGCAGGCATCCGCCTGCTGACACCGCGTGTGCGCGCGTATGAGTTGCGTGCGAAGGATGGCGCGATCCTTCCTGCTGCCGCACCCGGTGCACACATTGATATCCCCGTGCGGCTGTCTGATCCAGCTAACGTCAATAAATTTATCGACAGTACCCGCCGCTACTCGATTCACACCGTTTCGCCGACGGGCGATCATTACGAAATCGCCGTGCAGCTCGATGCGGCTGGGCGCGGCGGGTCGGTGGGCGTACACCGAGACTATCAGCCTGGAGTGACGCTTCATTGCGCCATGCCCGGCAATGACTTTCCGCTAGACCCAGATAATCGACCTGTCGTGCTGATCGCTGGCGGCATCGGCATCACGCCCATCCATTCGATGGCGCTGGCATTGGTCAAACAAGATCGCGATGTGACCTTGCACTACGCCGCCCGCTCACGACGCGAAGCGGCGCTGGTGCATTCACTACAGGCTGCACTCGGCGATGCGATGACTCTTTATTTTAGCAATACCGCAGGCAGGCTTGACCCGGCCGCTGTCATGGCAAATGCGCATTCCAACAGTGTGTTTTATGTGTGCGGCCCGAATTCGCTGATCGAATCCGTTCGCACGGCGGCGAGCGACGCGGGCATCGCAAATGAACGTGTCCGCTTCGAGCGTTTTTCCGCACCGGCGGCTCAAACCACTGATGCGCCAGTTCGTGTCACACTTCACCGCAGCGGAAAAATCATTGACGTAAGTCCATCCCAATCGATTCTCGATGCGGTGCATGTGGCAGGGATTGAGGCCCCCGCATCGTGCCGATCAGGCAACTGCGGCACATGTGCAGTTAAAGTTCTGGCGGGCGAGCCGGATCACCGTGATTCGGCTTTGTCTGATGCCGAGCGCGAACGAGCCGACTTGATGTGTATCTGCGTTTCCCGAGCATACTCATCAAGTCTGACCCTTGATTTGTAGGGTAAACATTGTTGAATCATATTTATCCAGCGTGCTTGTAAGCCAACCCAAAGGAAACAACGATGAC
>JAYWAQ010000756.1:0-2862 GCA_043782305.1 Burkholderiales bacterium | reverse complement strand
TCGATCTGATGGACTTCATGGCCATGTATCAGGCGCGCGCCAATGCGCCACTCGACACCATGGCCAAACTCTGCGGCTTCCCCGGCAAACTGGGCATGGACGGCAGCCAGGTCTGGCCCGCATTTCAGCGCGGCGAGATCGCCGAGATTCGCGCGTATTGCGAGACGGACGTGGCGAACACTTACCTGCTGTTTTTGCGCTTTCTAGCGATGCGCGGTGATCTGGATAAAACTGAATACGCTGGCGAGCTTGCGCTCTTGCGCGACAAGCTCGGGGCACACGACGGCACGCACTGGAAAGAGTACTTAGCCGCGTGGCCGCAGTAAGCCATGCAGCCTGATTGGCTAACCCCCGCCAAGGCAATGCCGTGGCCTGTCGCCACGCCGTTTCGCATGCGCCCGAATCTGGAGAAGCTTGACGCGGATGTGCCTGCCTTGCTGCTGCGCGATGGGTTGGCGGATGTTTATCGGCGCGAGCGGGAGCGCGTGATTGCAACGCATCGCGAGCGTGCGATGGTGGGCGCTCCGCACGACAACACCCTCGCCGCGATTCAGGGTTTGGCCCCCTCTCCCCTCGCGGGAGAGGGTTGGGGTGAGGGGGTGTTGGCTGGAACACGCCAAGTTGGCTCCGCAAGCTACCCAACCCCTCACCCTAGCCCTCTCCCGCAAGGGGAGAGGGGAAAGAACGTTGCCCGCTCCCTGCAAGAAGACTTCGTAATCCTGAAGCAAGAAGCAGAAACGCTGCGCACCGAATACCTCTCCGTCTGCTTCCCCTCGCGCTGGGATCCGCGCGAAAAACTGGGGCTTGATTTCGCGGCGATTCATGCGCCTGTGGCTGACAATCAAACGCTCATCGCCGCCGGGCCAGGCATCATGACGATGGCTTTCATGAAGCAGCCAATGCTGCGTCATGTCTGGCTCATCGTGCCCAGCGCCAGTCTTGACCAGCATCCCGACAAGAACGAAAAGTGGTGGACGGAAACCTTGCGCGATATGTCACCGCTGTTGCCGAACCTCTTCTTCCGCGTGGAGCGGCAAACGACGTGGCCATTGCCGCATTTGCAGCGCGCGGTGTTTTTCATTCGCGTGATGATGAGTCCGCTGGTGGACGTCATAGCAAGCACGCCGGGACGCGCAGCGGAGCTTGCCGCGTCGCTGCGCTCCATGACGCCCGAGGTCGTCGCCTATCGCGGAATGACCGACGCGATGCCACGGCTGCTCGCTGAACTGGACCATTTCGAATGAGCGGATTCGCGCCCCAAAGCACGCATCACCGCGCCCGCAAGCGCTTCGGTCAAAACTTCCTCGTCGATCAATCGATCATCAATCGCATCGTCGAATCGATTGATCCGCACGCCGGTCAGCACATCGTTGAAATCGGCCCCGGACAAGCCGCACTCACGCGCAAACTCATCGCCGCGCTCGGCACAAAAGGCAGCATCGACGCCATCGAGATCGACCGCGATCTCGTCGCGCGGCTGGTGCATGAGTTTGATGCGGGCAAGTTGCGCGTGCATCAGGCCGACGCGATGGAGTTTGATTTCGCCACCTTGCCTGCGCCGCTGCGTGTGGTCGGCAACCTGCCTTACAACATCTCCACGCCGATCCTGTTTCGGCTGTGTGAGTACGAGGACCGCATCTCGGACATGACCTTCATGCTGCAAAAAGAGGTCGTGGATCGCATGGCGGCGGGCGCGGGTGAGGACGCGCGCGGGCGGCTGTCGGTGATGCTGCAATATCGATTCAAAATCGAGAAGTGTTTCGACGTGCCGCCCACCGCGTTCAAGCCGGTGCCGGCGGTCGATTCGTCCATCGTGCTCCTCACGCCGCTGGCTGACCAGCGCCTCAAGCCCAAGGACGAAAAAGCGTTCGCGCTGATGGTCACCCACGCCTTCGCCAAACGCCGCAAAATGCTACGCAACAGCCTGTCCGCTTGGGTCACGCCAGACGGTTGGTCAACGATTGGCGTCGACCCCAAAGCCCGCGCAGAAGATTTGACGACAGCGGAGTTTGTGGCGATTAGTGATTGGGCGTTCGTAAACAAACCGTAGGGCGCGGTTTACCGCACCCAAATTGATACGAGCCAATTACAGATTGGGGTCGCGAGGTGCGGTGAACCGCCCCCTACGGCCTTGCGAGAATCACCGCTCCGTAGCCGCGATGAAACGAAGTGGAATCGCGGAATCATTGCGTTACGCGCCCCTCGATTCCGCTGCGCTGCATCGAGGCTACGGCAAAACCTGTTCAGGCACCCAACCCACGTTAGCCAAGAATTTCGACAGACACTCGAACGCTGCATCGCCAGCGACTGTTCGAGTCCACTGATCCGCGCTCACCAATGTGTCTTGGTACCGAAAGGTTACCTCCTCGTTCGTCGGCTGACTTACATGCAAAAGCGGAGCGTCATACGGATAGCTAACTGGATGCGGAACCACGCAAAGCGATGCATGGGACGTCCAACCAAATATGCGGTCTGAAAATGGTGATTGAGCGATGTTTTCGGCCAACGCTTTCAGATGGCGGCAAAGCACTCCGCCGGCCAGCTCATCATCGAAGGATTCATAGGTGGCGAGGATGGAGCTCCACGGAACAGTCATCAACTCGCTCACCGCCGCTCCCGAACCGCCTGCGCCACCGTCGCCGCATCTACATATTCCAGCTCGCTGCCAATCGGAATGCCGCGCGCCAAGCGTGAAACCTTGACGCCCTGCGGCTCCAGCAGCTCGGTGATGACGTGCGCGGTGACTTCGCCTTCGTTGGTGAAGTTGGTGGCGAGGATTACTTCCTTGACCGTGCCGTCGGTGGCGCGGTTGACGAGGCGCTCCAGATGAATCTGCGCGGGGCCGACGCCGTCGAGCGGCGA
>JAYWAQ010000755.1:0-2865 GCA_043782305.1 Burkholderiales bacterium | reverse complement strand
GCGCCAGCAAAAGTGGTCGCAAAACGCAAGGGTTGAATGTCGGAGGACAACCGTGCGATTGCACAAAAGCACAAAAGTGCGCTGACCCATTCCGATGGCCGGGGCGCGAGCTCCCTTCACGGCGCGTTGAGAAACCCGCGACAACTTGCCGCGCCGCATCGGCAGGGCATCGGCGGCGCGTCACCCCCCACGCGGTAGTCAAGCAGCAACTCCTCGCCGGTTGCGATCTCGCCCAGACTGACAAAGAAAACGCGACCCTCGGTGATCTCCACGACCACGTTCGGCGCGCAACTGTGATTGATGAATTCCGCGCCGCTGCCGCCGACAGCCCCATCAATCAACCGCCCCGGCGCGACCCAGAACAGGTACAGATACGGTCGCTCGCGCCGTCGCTCGGCCTCGCGGTAACCGATGCGCTCGCCGGTGTACTCGATAACGCGAACGTTTGCAGGAATGTCCTGCGCGGCAAAAATGCCAAAACGATGAATCGGCGACGGCCGCGCGTCCAGCTGAAACGCAGTCGCCGCGTTGTCTATGTGAGGTTTGGACAGCACTGCGACTAAGCCGGGTAACCAGGCTCAGGGTGGGCGCGGCGATACGTTACGCACTTCACCTCAGCGCTTGCGCGAACGAGTATCGTGTCGCGCCGAAACGCTGCGTTTCGCGGCGGGACCTTCAGCCTCGGTGGCTCCGGCGGCCTCGTCGTCAGACACTACGGTATGCAGCAGCACGGATAGTACAAGCCCGGCAATTGCAGTGAAAAACACCGCGACGTCCACCGTGAATTCGCCGCTATCCGCATCGGTGCCGACTTGCAGCATCAGCGGAAAGATGATGGCGCAGAGTGTGGCTACGACGGCCCAGCTTTTCCAGTATTTGCGCAGTCGGCCGTAGTAACCAAAATTGCACACTGCG
Organism: Burkholderiales bacterium; assembly: GCA_043782305.1. GTDB lineage: Bacteria > Pseudomonadota > Gammaproteobacteria > Burkholderiales > Casimicrobiaceae > Casimicrobium. The sequence goes on along the minus strand of JAYWAQ010000755.1, from coordinate 1,950 downwards.
CCTATTGCGCCGAGCAGGCCGACACCTGCGAGCAGCGTGAATCCCATTGCAAGCGGCGCGCGGGACATGAGCGACGGCAACGGAAAGTCGTTTGACACCAGCGCGATTTCAGGATGGCGCGGGCTGACGTGGACGTTGATGGGTCGGTTGCCGCGCTGTGCGGTTTCAAGCCAGCCCAGCACGCGATTGTTGTAGGCCTCATCAAGCGAATCGTCGTCGAGCACTGATAGCCGCTCCGCGAAGTAGGTTTTGCCGTTGACCTCATAGCTCGCGGCGAGCCAGCTCACGGCCGTGCCGTCGGGCGCTTTGCGTGTGCGCGTGACGACCTTTGCCTCCACGTCGGAATAGTCAAGCGCGAGCTTCCAGTTGCCGACGGCGATCGCGAGCGGCTGCAGGCCATAAAGCCATGAAGTGACCCCAAACGCCACTGCCGCCAGCGCCCAGCACAGCGCCGCGAGCAGGCGCTGCGGCCATGTCGCGTCGTTGGGCATTCCGTCGTTTGCGTTCATGGCAGCATCATACGCATGCGGACGCGCGTCGCGGTACGGCTTTTTGTGGAAACGTTTGTTTCATAAGGGCGTGAGGCGATTTATGGCGTTACTCGACTTTTATCGATATGGTGCATAAGCCCATGATTAACCTTGGTCGTAGCCGAAAGCTGTATCGATTGAGCGCGGCGCAAAATGCCTGTACACTTCTGCTCATGAAATCACACTTAACGCTCATCGACGCCACCCGCCTTGGGCTGGCCGGGATCAGTGTTGTCGTTCATCAGGGCGCTTTCAGCCGCTCCTCCCGCTCCCGCTAGGCGGGACATTTCTTTTTTCTCCCTCCGCTTTTCGCTTGCGCGTGGCAGTCGCGTCTGCGGCCCTGCGCTCGCAACCTCCCATTTCGACAATTCAAATTTACGAGTGACTCATCATGTTTGACATCAACTTACTAAGAAACAATCTGGCAGAAGTCCAACTGCGACTAATAACGCGGGGATACGCTTTTTTTTCTGAACCATTTGAAAAGCTTGAGACCGAACGCAAGGCGCTGCAGATTCAGACGCAGGACTTGCAGCAGATGCGCAATACTTTGAGCAAGGCCGTCGGTCAGGCAAAGGCGGCGAAGGACGAGGCAAAGGCGCAATCGCTGCTTGCCGAGGTCGCCGCGTTACCGGAAAAGGTGAAGCGCAACGAAGCAGCACTCGCGAAGATGCAGGACGAAATAAACGCCATGCTGATGACGATGCCAAATCTCCCGCAGGCTTCGGTGCCCAACGGCAAAGACAGCGATGAGAACGTTGAGCAGCGACGCTGGGGCACGCCGCGCGAGTTTGATTTTGCGGTGAAAGATCACGTCGCATTGGGCGAGGCGCTAGCCAGCGCCGCCGGCCCGCAGCTTGATTTCGAAGCGGGCGTGAAACTCTCGGGCGCGCGCTTCACCGTCATGCGCGGCCCGCTCGCGCGCATGCACCGTGCGCTCTCGCAATTCATGCTCGACACGCATGTGAACGAGCATGGATTTACTGAATGCTATGTGCCCTACATCGTCAACGCTGAATCGATGACCGGCACTGGGCAGCTCCCGAAATTTGAAGAAGATTTGTTCAAAGTACCGATGCCATCGGAAGAAGGCGGCGAGGCAAAAAATCGCTATCTGATTCCGACCTCGGAAGTCTCGCTCACCAACTTCGTGCGCGACACAATGGTCGACGCCGCGCAGCTCCCCATGCGCCTCACCGCGCACACGCCCTGCTTCCGCTCGGAGGCGGGCAGCTACGGGCGCGACACGCGCGGAATGATCCGCCAGCATCAGTTTGACAAGGTCGAGATGGTCTACATCACCAAGCCCGACGAGTCGAACGCGATGCTCGAAGAGATGACCGGCAACGCCGAAAAAATCCTGCAAAAACTCGGCCTGCCGTATCGCGTGATGCTGCTCTGCACCGGCGACATGGGCTTC
>JAYWAQ010000754.1:0-2867 GCA_043782305.1 Burkholderiales bacterium | reverse complement strand
CGGCATATTCGGTGGGGAAGGGTTCATCATGGAAAAACTGGAAGGTGATGGACTTGCTTTTGCACATGCAGGCGGTTATGTAATTGAGAAAGAACTGGATGCCGTTGGGCAGGTAGCGCGCGGCGCAGAACTCAAAGTTCGTGCCGTTGGAGCAATATCCGGCCATGAGCACCCTGCCATCGGGTTGCAGTGTCATGGCAGTGGTGAAATCGTCGCTGCTGCCAATCGGAGTGATGACAGTGCCTGTGCCGTTCCACGTGGTGTCGATCGTGCCGTCGGGCAGGTAGCGCGCGGCGCAGAAGTCATTGTTCGTGCCGTTGGAGCAATTCCCGGCCAACAGCACCTTGCCATCGGGCTGTAGGGTCGTGGCGCGGGCGAAATTGCCGATGATGCCCATCGGGGTGATGACGGTGCCGGTACCATTCCACGTGGTGTCGAGCGTGCCGCTGGCCAGATAGCGCGCAACGCAGAAGTCGTTGTTCGCGCCGTTGTAACAAGATCCGGCTAGTAGCACCTTGCCATCGGGTTGCAGGGCTATGGCGTTGGCGGCATCAGTGCCGCTGCTGATCGAGGTGATGACTTTACCTGTAGCGTTCCATGTCGTGTCGAGCGTGCCGTTGGGCAAGTAGCGAGCGGCGCACATGTCAAAGTTCGAGCCGTTGGAGCAGCGCCCGGCCAGCAGCACCTTGCCATCGGGTTGCTGGGTCATGGCGGTAGCGATATTGTTGCTGCTCCCGACCGGTGTGATGACGGTGCCGGTGCCGTTCCACGTGGTGTCGAGCGTCCCGTTGGTCAGATAGCGCGCGGCACAGAAGTCAAAGATGTTGTTGTTGTTCCAGCAAGCCCCAGCTAGGAGCACCTTGCCATCGGGTTGCAGGATGGTCGCGTACGCGTTATTTAAGCTGCCGCCGATCAGTGTGATGACTTTGCCGGTTCCGTTCCAGGTGGTGTCGAGCGTGCCCGGCTGACCGACGATGGCATGTGCGTATGTCGCAACCAGCGCGCTGGCGAAGCTGAAGACGACGGTTACGTGGCGCAGGCTGTTTTGCATGTGCGGTTGCCCTTCTGTTGCGGTCGATTGTATTTTCTGTCGAGAAGCTTGCCGGACGGGAACCGCACGCATGGAGCTGTTTGCGAATGCGCGCAGCGTAGCGGGCAACAATGTCGCGCCGCCGTCACAAGCGATGAGCGTACGGACAAGCTGTTGACCTACTTCGCAAACAAATTCTCAATATGCTCAAACGCCTTGAACTCGATGGCGTTGCCAGACGGGTCGAGGAAGAACATGGTGGCTTGTTCGCCGGGTTCGCCTTTGAAGCGGATGTGTGGCTCGATGATGAAGTCGGTGCGGGCGGCTTGCAGACGCTCGGCGAGTTCGTGCCATTGCTTCATGGTGAGCACGATGCCGAAGTGGCGGCAGGGGACATTGTCACCGTCGACCTCGCTGGTTTTGGCCATCGAGCATTCGTCGGGCGCGAGGTGCGCGACGATCTGGTGGCCATAAAAATCAAAGTCCACCCAGTGCGGGCTGGAGCGGCCTTCCTTGCAGCCAAGCAGGTCGAGGTAGAAGCTGCGTGCGGCGGTGAGGTCGTGGGTTGGAAAGGCTAGGTGGAAGGGCTGGATGGACATGGTGCTTTGCTTTGCTGCGGTCAAAGGGGAGGAATCCTGATTCTAGGCCGCGCGGAATTTTGGAAATGTCATCCTATGCGCGCGAGATAATCGTCTGATGCTTACACCGTTCCAGGAAATCCTTAAAGAGTTCGAAGTCATTGACGGCAGCGACTTCGAGCACCTGTTGATTGTGCTGCTCGCAATGGCGATCGGGGTGTTCGTGGGCACGCTGGTGGCGCGCCGTCGCGATCCGGCGCTGACCCAGCCGCAGGCGTTGTGGCGAGCCGTGATTGTTGGCATTGCGTTTCCACTGGTGACCGGTGCGATTCTGATGGCGTTGCGCTTGACGCCCTACGGCTTGACGACGGGCGCGCTGCCGAAGTTCGCGGTACGCGTCTTTACGTCGCTCGTAGTGATCCGGCTGATCGCTCGCGTGCTGCGCAGTTTGTTCCCGAACTCGTCCCCTGTGCGCAACATGATCAACATCGTCAGCGGTGTGATCTGGCTTGGGCTGGTGATGCATCTGGCGGGCGTGTTGCCATCGATTGAGCAAGAGCTGGAAGCGGTGATGATTCCGCTCGGCAAAACGCATGTGTCGGCGCTAACGATGATGCAGGGGCTGATGCTGGTTGCGGTCACCGTGCTCGGTGCGCTGTGGCTGTCCTCGGTGCTGGAAACGCGGCTGATGGCGACTGGCATCAACATGAGCATGCGGCTCGTGCTGTCGCGCTTTTTGAGGGCAACGCTGTTTGTGCTGGCGCTGTTGATTGCGCTCGCGGCCGTGGGGATTGATTTGACCGTGCTCTCGGTTTTTGGCGGCGCGCTGGGCGTCGGTCTCGGCCTCGGTTTGCAGAAAATCGCGGCGAATTATGTGAGCGGTTTTGCCATCCTGCTAGAAGGCAGCTTTCGCGTCGGCGACAGCGTGAAAGTGGACAACTTCGAAGGGCAAATCACCAATATCTTCACACGCTACACGGTGGTGCGCGCGGCGAACGGGCGAGAGTCAGTGGTGCCGAACGAGATGTTCATTGTGAATCGCGTGGAGAACCTGTCGCTCGAAAGCCGCAGCGTTTCGTTCAGCACGAAGTTGCAGATTGATTACGCGAGCGATGTCGAGAAAGCGCGCTCGTTGATGATTGAAGCGGCGCTCGCGCAAGCCCGCGTGCTCAAGTCGCCGGAACCCGGCGCGATGCTTACCGATTTCGCGCCGGACGGTCTGGAGTTGACGCTCGGCTACTGGATCGCCGATCCGGAAA
>JAYWAQ010000753.1:0-2869 GCA_043782305.1 Burkholderiales bacterium | reverse complement strand
AGCTGTCTGCCCATCAGATAAACGAGAGTTGTCGTGTCGGACATCCCTTACGCTGGCCACCGAATCACTGTCCAACGACCGCTATCGCTGGAAAGCGTCCCTCCTCGTGCCCCAAATCGCACTGCCGTGCTGATACTGTTTAGGAGGCAGCCAGGTTTCGTCGGCCCCGCTCTAAAGTACAAAATGCGGCAACCCGCTCGATGTAAGCGGAAAACTCGGTAATCGCGTGGTCGCTGCCTTCGATAATGTGCTGATGCGCGCCCGGATACTGATCGCGCATCTGCCGCCAGTCCAGCACTTCATCGCCCGTTGCCGCTAACAAAAAATAGCGCTCGGGTTGCGTGATCTGATTGATCTGCAACGCTGCAAGCTCGTGAAGATATTCCGCGCGCCACTCGAACGGCTCGCCGGAGTGATAGCTCGTGAGTTCGCCCACATAGCCCGCGAGATCGTTGGCGGGCATCACGGCAGGATTCAGGAGCGCCGCACGACAGCCATACGCCTCCGCCAGAAACGTCGCGTAAAAGCCTCCGAGCGACGAACCGATCAGCGCCCAGTCCTTAGCGGCATCGCCCCGATCCTCAATCAGCTCGCGCGCCAGCTCAATGGCAACCGCCGGGCTCGCGGGCAGCTGCGGACAGAGGAAGCGATGCTCCATATTCGCAAAGTGCGCCGCCATCAGACGCGCTTTGGTCGATTGCGGGCTGGAGCGAAACCCGTGCAGATACAGGATGTTCATGAAGCAATCTGGCCCTACGTCAATATTCGGGAGAGCGCCTATTTTGTAGGAGCGGCTCTGCCGCGACCAGCGCTTGCAAAATGATCCCTCACTGGTTCTACAGCAGCCGTAACGGTGGTGCCGCCACGGCGACGACGTGTTGCGCATCGCTACAATCACGCGGCCCGGCGATCTGGCCCGCGACGCTCATTATTTATTGGTAGTCCATGACAAAACCTGCGATCAAACCCGTTGTCCCAAATTTCTCCTCTGGTCCCTGCGCAAAGCGCCCGGGCTACGACGTGAGCACGTTGCAGCTCGACACGTTGGGTCGCTCTCACCGCTCTGCTCTGGGCAAGAAGACACTGGGGCTGGCCTGCTCCGAGACGGCGCGAATTCTGGGCTTGCCGGAAGGCTACCGTGTCGCCGTGGTGCCCGGCTCGGACACCGGGGCCATCGAAATGGCGATGTGGTCGATGCTCGGTGCGCGCGGCGTGGATGTTCTCGAATGGGAGTCATTCAGCGCTGGCTGGGTGACCGATATCGTCAAGCAATTGAAGTTGCCGAACGTCAACCACCGCAAAGCCGATTACGGTGACATCACGAATTTAAAAAGCGTGGATTTCAATAACGACGTCGTGTTCGTGTGGAACGGCACCACCTCCGGCGTCAAAGTACCCAACGGCGACTGGATTCCCGCAGATCGCGCGGGACTGACGATTTGCGATGCGACCTCGGCCGTGTTCGCGATGGAGATGCCGTGGGACAAGCTGGATGTGATCACATATTCATGGCAAAAAGTGCTCGGCGGCGAGGGCGGCCACGGTATGTTGATCCTGTCGCCACGCGCGGTGGAGCGCATCGAAGCGTACAACCCGCCGTGGCCCATGCCCAAAGTGTTCCGCATGAAATCCGGCGGCAAACTGATCGACGGATTGTTTAAGGGCGAGACGATCAATACGCCCTCGATGCTGTGCGTTTCGGATTATCTCGATGCGCTGAAATGGGCGGAGAGTGTGGGCGGCGTTAAAGGCACGATTGCCCGTTCGGAAGCCAATCTCGCAGTGTTTGAAGAATTCGTTGCGGCCAATGACTGGATTTCTTTCCTGGCCAAGGACAAGGCGACGCGTTCGAACACGAGCGTTTGTCTCAGCCTGAAAGCGACCGAGGAACAGGTCAAAAAAATGACCAAATTGCTCGAAGCGGAAGGAGCGGCGCTCGACATCGGCTCGTACAAGGATGCGCCCGCCGGTCTGCGCATCTGGTGTGGCGCAACGGTCGAGAAGACCGATTTGCAGGCCCTATTGCCGTGGTTGAGCTGGGCGTACTCAGAAGCTACGGCAGCCTAGGGACGGGCATGTTCAAAATCCGAACCTACAACCAGATATCGGTCAAGGGGCTTGAGCGCTTTCCGCGGGGCGACTATGAGGTCGGCAGCGACATCGGCAGCCCCGACGCGTTTTTGTTGCGGAGCCAAAAATTGCAGGGCGTCGAGGTGCCGAAATCATTGTTGGCGGCAGCGCGTGCCGGCGCGGGCGTCAACAACATTCCGGTCAACGAATACAGCAAGCTCGGCGTGGTCGTATTCAACACGCCGGGGGCGAACGCCAACGCGGTCAAAGAGCTGGTGATGGCAGGCATGCTGCTCGCAACGCGCGGCATTTTGCCGGGCATTGGCTACGTGAATTCGCTCACGCACATGAGCGATGCCGCCGAAATGGCTGCGCTGCTGGAGAAAGAAAAATCACGCTTTGCCGGCGGTGAGATCAAGGGCAAGACGCTCGGCATTGTCGGCCTCGGCGCGATTGGTTCGCTGGTCGCCGACATGGGCTTGGCCATGGGCATGAAGGTCGTGGGCTTCGATCCCGCGCTGTCGATTGACGCGGCGTGGCGCTTGTCGAACGAGGTGCAGCGCGCAGAAAACCTGATGGCGCTGCTGACTCGCTCCGACTATGTGTCGATTCATGTGCCCGCGATGGACGCGACGCATCACCTGGTCAACGACGCCGCGCTCAACACGATGACGACCGGCGCGGTACTCCTGAATTTCGCGCGCGAAAGCATCGTTGACTCAGCCGCCGTGTTGCGCAGCCTGAACAGCGGAAAACTCGGCAAATATGTCTGCGATTTCCCCGAACCCGCCCTGCTCGG
>JAYWAQ010000752.1:0-2872 GCA_043782305.1 Burkholderiales bacterium | reverse complement strand
TCCGGGGATGGATGAGGCCCCAACATGCTCCACGCGCGAGCGCGGCAGCAACCGACCGAGCTGTGCCGAAATCGATTCGAAGATCGCGCGGGCCTCTGGCTGGTACTCGGATGGGTTGAGTAGTTTCATGTTGCACTCATTAAAAAATCAAACGTGCCTGAACCGTGACTAACTACCTTCCCCCCGACACATCAACATTAGTCCCCGTCACGTAAGACGCATCGTCCGACAACAACCACATCACGGCGCGCGCCACTTCGTCCGCTGACCCGCCACGCTTCATCGGCACGCTCTCCTGCAATCGATCCACGCGGCCCGGTTCGCCGCCGCTCGCATGAATGTCTGTGTAGATGAGGCCGGGCGACACGGCGTTCACGCGGATGCCTTCTGCGGCGACCTCTTTGGCGAGACCAATCGTGAATGTGTCAATCGCGGCCTTTGAGGCGGCGTAGTCGACATACTCGCCTGGTGCGCCCAGCTTTGCGGCGCGCGAGGACATATTCACGATGCCACCGCCGCTGCCGCCATGGCGCGTCGACATGCGAACAATCGCCTCGCGTGCGCACGAAAAACTACCCAACACGTTGGTCGCAAAGATGCGTGAGATCCGGTCGGCCGACATCTGATCAAGGCGCGATTGCTGCTCCAGAATGCCTGCGTTGTTGACGAGCGCCGTGAGTGGGCCGAGCGACGCGTCGCACTGTTTGAACAGTTGCACGACATCAGCGTCAACCGCCACATCAGCACGCAGCGCAATCGCAGTGCCGCCTTTGCCGTTGATCGAATTGACCAGCGCGTTCGCAGCCGCCTGATTGTTGATATAGCTGATGCACACTGCGTAGCCAGCGTCGGCGGCACGCAGCGCAATCGCAGCTCCGATGCCGCGTGAGCCGCCTGTGATGAGGATGATTTTTTTCATGGGCGTGTGGCTTGTGTGGCTGAATGTGGGAGCGGTTCCACCGCGAAGGTCGCTTGGGGGAAATCGCGGTAAAACCGCTCCCACAAAGGCATCCGCCGCTTGCAGGCTCTGGTACACAGTTTACGAGAACGAGCGCTTGGAACCGCCCGATAGAATCCCTCTATGGCCCTAGACCCCGACATCCAAGCACTCCGCACACCTCCGCATTCGATTGAAGCCGAGCAATCGGTGCTCGGAGCACTCATCATCGACAACAACGCCATCGACAAGGTGGCCGATTTGCTTCGCGCGGAGGACTTTTATAACGAAGGCCATCGCCTGATTTATGAGCACATCAATCGCCTCGCTGCGGACAACAAACCTGCGGATGCGGTGACGTTGTCGGAGAGTTTGCGCTCGATTGCGAAGCTTGATTATGTCGGCGGCCTGGCCTACATCGGCGCGATTGCCAATGCGGTGCCGACGGCGGCGAACGTCCGGCGCTACGCCGAGATTGTGCGTGACCGCTCGGTGATGCGTCGCCTCGCGAGCGTGGCCACGAGCATCGCCGAAGCAGCGTTTAACCCCATGGGTAAATCGAGCGAGCAGTTGCTCGACGAGGCCGAGGGCAAGGTCTTTGAGATCGCCGAATCGGGTGATCGCACCAAGGCGAATTTTGTGTCGCTATCGGATTTGACGGCGCAGGCGATTGATCGCGTGGAAGAGCTTTATCGTCGCGGCAACGACAGCGATGTGACCGGGCTTTCCACCGGCTACAAGGATCTCGATTCGATGACGGCGGGCTTGCAGCCGGGCGATCTGGTGATCGTGGCCGGTCGTCCGTCAATGGGCAAGACCGCCTTCGCGTTGAACATCGGCGAGCACGTTGCCGTGCGCCTGAAAAAGCCGGTGGCCGTGTTCTCGATGGAGATGGGCGCGCTGCAACTAGCAATGCGTTTGATTGGCTCGGTTGGCAAACTCGATCAACACAAGCTGCGTACCGGGCGGCTGAACGACAGCGACTGGCAGCGCTTCACTGAGGCGTTGTCGCTGCTCGATTCGAGTCCGATGTACATCGATGAAACGGCGGGGTTGAATCCCTTTGAGCTCCGTGCTCGCGCGCGGCGTCTGGCGCGTCAGGTCGGCGGTCTCGGCATGATCATCGTGGACTATATCCAGCTGATGAGCTCTTCCAGCAGTGGAGAAAATCGTGCGACCGAAGTGTCCGAAATTTCACGTTCGCTTAAGTCGCTGGCGAAAGAATTGCAGGTGCCGGTCGTGGCGCTGTCGCAGTTGAATCGTTCGCTGGAGCAGCGTCCGAACAAACGGCCGGTGATGAGCGATCTGCGTGAATCCGGCGCCATCGAGCAGGACGCCGACGTGATTTTCTTCATCTACCGCGACGAGGTCTACAACCAGGAATCCGCCCAAAAAGGCGTCGCTGAGATCATCATCGGCAAGCAGCGAAATGGCCCGATTGGCACGGTGCAGTTGACTTTCCGTGGCGAGTTCACGCGGTTTGAGAATTACGCGGCGACGGATTCGTACATGCCTTCGGCGCCGATTCAATCGAATCGTTCCAACGCGCCGAAGTTTGGTGGGGATAGTCCGTTTTAGCGGCTGACCAACTTGTTGACTAACGAATCGCCTTGCCCCTCATTGGTGGATGACAACGCGTCGAACGTCCGCACCACCAGTTGGTGGAAACTCTTCTGGAAAAAATGTGAGCATAACTACCGTTGGTGATCTCAAAGACCGATTGAATGGTCTTGATGTCAATATGAAATTGTTATTCCCGGGCGGCTTGACGCTTTATCGGCTGAAGCAAGTGGCAAGTGACGAAGTGTTTCTGGAATTTAATGAGTCTGAGGCCTCGCTACCCGATGAATTTAAGAAAGACAACCCGCACGTAAAGGTTGCGTTCATTGATCACAGATTCAACGTCGTCTATTCGTTGTAGCTGTGATCAATGAA